>DASZDF010000224.1:0-7553 GCA_035942275.1 Solirubrobacteraceae bacterium
CCCCGGAGTAGACACCTCGCGACACCGCGTCGTGCGTGACCCGCACAGGTGCGGCCAGCGGGCCGAGGATGCCGAAGGGACGTCCCGCGATCGCCTCGTGCATCGTCTTGACGAGCGTCCCGCCCGCGGCGAGCGCCTCGCCCGCCAGATCGCCGATCGACTCGATGTCCGTCCTGCGCACGCCCATCCTCCTGCAACAGATGGCTAAGGATGTTGCACCCTACACGGCGCCGGCGACGGTGCAACAGCGCGCGTAGCGTGTTGCAGTGGCCGCGGCGGCTACCGCTCCACGCACAGCCGGATGTGGCGCCGCCGCGTCACGCGGATCGTGCGTCCGGCGCGCCGCCCGGTCACGCGCAGGACGACGGTCAGCCGACCCGAGCGCAGCCCGAGCGGCCGCAGGTTCACGCGCACGCGGCGCCCGCGCGAGATCCCGACGCGCCGGCCTCGCACCGTGGCGACGACCTTCGTGACCCGCCCGCCGCGCAGCCGCCGCGTCGTGACGCGGAAGGTCCGCACCCGCGGGCACGCGCGCCGCGGCTTCGCGCTCGCCGGCGGCGGCGTGGCGGAAGGCGGCGCGGCCGTGGTGGTCGCCGCGTAGGCCGGCGTCCCGTCGGCCGAGGTGACGATGCCGAGATAGCCCCAGCGCTCGGCCTCGCCGTCGTCGGTTGCCAAGCCGTCGCAGCCCGCGCGCAGGTCCTCGCAGGCGAAGCGGGTGCCGTCGGCGCGGCGGACGTCCAGCCGCGAGCGGTAGTGGTAGGAGAAGAGGTTCCCCTCGCCCTTCGGGTCGACCTCGAGGTCGCCCGGGTCGTGGCGCCAGCGCGTCGAGAGCAGCCGGCGCTCGGCGGTCGGGTCGCCCTTGACGTACTTGTCGAACCAGGCCAGCGTGTACCAGGCGCTGAGGTCGATGCCGCGCAGCGTCGCGCGGAACGAGGTGGTCGGCAGGTAGGAGTACTCGAAGTGCGTCCCGCCGCGGATCACGATCGAGCCCGTGTCGACCCCCGCCTTCGAGAACGCGAGCGATGCCGTGCTCTTGGCGATCGGGTCGGGCGGCGAGCTCTTGCGGTCGCGGCCCGTGAAGTAGTCGTTCGTGAGGTTGAGGCTCGGCACGCGCAGCGCGACCGGGCCGCCCTGCCCGCCGTTCGAGCATCCGGCGTCGCCCTCGCTGTCGGGCGAGGAGGGATCGCACAGCGAGTCCCACGCGACGACCGCGTCCACGCGCTCGTCCTGCTGCGCGATCCACGAGACGCCCGACGCGCCGTAGGAGTGCCCCGCGATCCCGACGCGCTGGGGGTCGACGAGCTCGTGGTACGGGTTGAAGGCGGCGTTGCGGCCCGCGGCGACGCGGCGCTCCTGCTTGGCGCAGTGGCTCGTCCCGCTGCGGCTCGACCGCGCGCAGAACGGCGCGGCGGGGGTGGAGAGGAGGAAGTCGAGCGCGTCCTGTGTCCCGTCGTAGAACGTGTTGCCCGCCACCTGCGAGTGCACGCCCTCGTCCGCGTCCTGGCCCTCGCCGGCGTTGTCCGAGCGCCCCTGCCCCTGCGGGTCGGAGGTGATGACGACGTAGCCCGCCTTCGCGAGCGTCTGCGCGGCCCACCAGTACATCTGCTCCGACGCCTGGATCGAGCCGTTCGTGATGACGACGACGGGCCGCTTCGGCGCTCCCGCCCTCGTCGCCCAGACGTGGCCTGAGATCGTCGCGCCGTTGCGCGCGGTGAAGAGGACGGGCGTGACCAGGCCGCGGCCGCGCTCCTCGAAGTCGTAGAGGCGCACGTCGCCCGCGCAGCCGGAGGCGAGGTGCCAGCACACGTCGCCCACGAACTGACGCTCCGGGTCGGTCGCCTGGATCTGCGCGCCCGCCGCCGCGTTCTCCGCGCTGCGCTGCCGGAGATCGGCCTGGTACTCCGGCGTCTGGTGCTCCCTCGCGCGCTCCTCGCTCTTGGCGGTGTTGGCGTTCTCGTCCTGCGCGGCGGCGGGAGCGGCGAGGGCTGCGGTGATCATGAGTGCCGCCAGCGCGGCCGCGACAGGAGAGCGGGACATCACGTGCTGCAACGGCGCGGGGCGGCGAGACTTGCGGTACACGCAACATCTGCTTCGTCGTGTTGCAGCGGCGTGGCGCGTGCGATGCTCTCCCGGTGACCGCGACGGCACGGCCGACGTCCTCCGACGCCCTGCGCCTGGGGCGTCGGAGCTTCCTCTCCGGAGAGCGCATCGACATGAGCGCGCTGGCGGACGAGCTCGGCGTGAACCGGGTCACGCTCTACCGCTGGTACGGCTCGCGCGACAAGTTCCTCGTGGAGCTGATCTGGTCGCTGGCGCGCGACACGCTCGACATCGCCGAGCGTCAGACGCGCGCCCGCGGCGGCAAGCGCATCGTGGCGATCGTGTCGCGCTTCCTCGACGACGTCATCACGAACCCGGGCATGCAGCGCTGGCTGGCCGACGAGGGCGAGCACGCGATGCGCCTGCTGACCCGCCACGAGACCGACTTCCAGCCGCGGCTCATCGCGGCGATCGAGGCGCTGCTGGAGGCCGAGACGGCCGCGGGGCGGCTGGACCTGCCCGTCGACCTGCACGAGCTGGCGTACGTGATCGTCCGGCTCATCGAGTCCTACACGTACCTCGATCTGATCACCGGGGAGGAGCCCGACGCCCGCCGCGCGGAGCCGATCCTGCGGATGCTCGTCCGCCTCGACTGACCCATCCCGGCGCGCTCGCACCGCAAGAACGGTCCCGGCCGGGCGTTGGTACCTGTATGAACCCCCGTCACCTCAGCCTGGGGCTCGCGGCAGCCACGGCCGCGCTTGCCGCCTCGGCCGTCCCGTCCGCCGCCTCCGCGGCCGACGCGTCCTCTTCCCCCCGGATCGTCCTCTCGCAGACCCTCACGGCGCCCGTCGCGCGCGACGTGTCCTGCATCCAGCGGCTGAGGGCGGGAGGCGAAGGCGTCGTGACCCGCCGGGCGAGCGGCCCGGTGGAGGGCGGCCTCCTCACCGCGCAGCTGAAGGCGGCGCGCGGCGACTGGGACATCGCGATCTTCGACGAGCGCACCGGGATCGCGCTGGCGCAGTCGGCCGGGTTCGGCGCGAACGAGATCGCCGAGGGCTTCGTCGGCGTCGATCGCCCGGTCATCGTGCAGGCCTGCCGCCGCAGCGGCAGCGCGCGGACGGCGCAGGTCCAGCTCTTCTCGACCGCGATCCCCGGTGATCCAACGGCCGAGCCGGTGAGCATGGTCTCCGTCAGCACCCCGACGCGCGCGGACAAGAACCGCCTGACGGCCCTCGGGCTGGACGTCACCGAGCACGGCGACGCCGACTCCGTCGACGTCGTGCTCCACGGGGCGGCCGACGCCGCGACCCTGCGCGACGCCGGGTTCTCCTTCACGACGGAAGTCGCCGACCTCATGGCGCAGGACCGCAAGGACCGCGCGCAGGACCGCCGCTACGCCGCGAGCGTCAAGCGCTCGCCGCTGCCCTCCGGCCGCGACGCCTACCGGCGGCTCGCGGAGATCAACGAGGAGATGAAGACCCTCGCCACGGAGTTCCCCGACCTCGTCAAGCAGATCACGCTGCCGAACAAGTCGCTCGAGGGCCGCGACGTCCACGGCATCGAGGTCGCGGCGAACGTCAACCGGCAGGACGGCCGGCCCGTGTTCGCGCAGATGGGCGTGCATCACGCCCGCGAGTGGCCTTCCGTCGAGATGCCGATGGAGTTCGCGAACGAGCTGATCCGCGGCTACGGCAAGGACGCGCGCGTGACCGACCTCCTCAACCGCACCCGCGTGATCTTCGTGCCGGTCGTGAACGTCGACGGCTACAACCTGTCCCGCGAGGCGCCGGTGGACCTCGGCGGCCCCGGGATCGAGTTCGACAAGACCGTCGAGGACAGCTGCGACCTGGGCAACTGGGCCATCGGCACGTGCGTCGGCTACGCCGCGGCGCTCCTGGCCGATCCGAACTTCGCCTACAAACGGCGCAACTGCCGCGTCCGGGACGGCATGAACCCGTTCCCCGGCGAGTGCGGCGTCCAGGCCAACCGCCAGCTCGGCACCGACCCGAACCGCAACTACGGCGCGCTGTGGGGCGGCCCGGGGGCGAGCCCGCTCCCGAACAACGACACCTACCGCGGCGCGGGCCCGTTCTCGGAGCCCGAGACCCAGAACATCCAGCAGCTGGTGTCCAGCCGGCAGGTGGTGACGCTGATCACCAACCACACGTTCTCGAACCTCATCCTGCGCCCGCCGGGCGTCAAGGCCCAGGGCGCGCCGCCCGAGGACCCGCTCCTGTCGGCCCTCGGCAAGGCGATGTCCGACCAGAACGGCTACACCAACCAGGCCGGCTACGAGCTCTACGACACCACGGGCACGACCGAGGACTGGTCGTACAACGCGACCGCCGGGTTCGGGTACACGTTCGAGATCGGGCCGGAGCAGTTCCACCCGCCGTACGAGCGCGTGGTCGAGGAGTACCTCGGGAAGGCCGGCACGCCCACGGAGGGCAAGGGCAACCGCGAGGCCTACTTCAAGGCGCTCGAGCACACCGCCGACGCGTCGAAGCACTCGCGCGTCGAGGGCAAGGCGCCCGAGGGCGTCGTGCTGCGCCTGGGCAAGGAGTTCGACACCTCGACCTCGCCGGTCGTGGCCCTCGTCGGGGCGCCCGGCCCGGTGCGGACGTTCAAGGACAAGCTCGAGACGACGTCGGTCGCGCCCGGCGGCGACTTCACGGTCCACACGAACCCGTCGACGCGGCCCAACCAGATGCACCGGCGCAAGATCGGCGAGGCGGCCGAGAAGCCGTTCCGCAGCACGTCGATCGGGCCGAGCCGCCAGACCGAGCCGGGGATCCAGAACGAGGTCCAGGCGCAGATCCCGATCCTCTTCCCCGACTACACCGAGGCCAACTACGAGGACATCCCGTTCGAGATCCGCCCGGAGGACGAGGTCGCGCTGCTGCGGATCGTCGTCACGATGGAGGAGGACGACGACTACGACATCGTCCTCTACAAGAAGAACGGGCGCGACCCGGTGCCCGACGTCGACAGCGATGACGACGCGGGCAACGTCGCGGGCGAGGACGAGCTGATCCAGATCGTCGAGCCGCCGATCGGCGAGTACTTCCTGCGCGTCAACAACTACGACGCCTCCCAGCCGTGGCTCGGCACGATCGACGAGCACAAGGCGGGGACCTTCGAGGTGCTGGCCGGCGCGCGCGAGGAGTGGACCATGCGCTGCGAGCGCCCCGACGGGGAGCTGCTCGGGACGACGAAGCTCCAGGTCGACCGCGGGGCGACCGCCGACGTCGGCAACGTCTGCAACGCGCCGGGCTTCGGGCCGCCGACCGGCGGCTCGATCGGCCGCGGCGACTCCGACGACGGGAAGATCACCCTCACGGGCGGGAACGCGGGGCTGCGCTTCGCGGTCGCGATCGACCGGCGCCGGCTGCGGCGGGCGCTGCGCCTCGGCATCCGCGCCCGCGTGCGCTGCACGTCGCTGTGCCGGCCGGCGCTGTCGTTCGTCGTCAGCCGACGCACGGCGAAGCGCTACCGGCTGCGCTCGCGGATCGTCGCGCGCGGCTCGCTCACGCGCTCCTTCAGCGGGAGGCGGACGTTCAACGTCCGGTTCACGAGCGAGGCCCGCCGCAAGCTCCGCCGCGCCCGGCGGGTCCGGATGGCGCTGGTGGCGGTCGCGATCGACCGCGAGGGGAAGCGGCTCTCGGCGCGCCGCGGGTTCCGGCTGAGCGAGCGGACCCGGCGCGCGCGGCGGGGCTAGGACAGCGGCGGGCGCTCGACGATCACACGGCAGGGCCGCTCGGCGAGGATCGTCTCGACCGTCGCATCGAACAGGGACGTCCCGCGTCGCGGCGGGAGGGGCAGGACGATCGCCGCGGCGCGCATCTCCTTCGCCTCGTTGACGATCAGGCGCCCGGCCTGCCCGGCGCGGACCTTCTCCCAGTGGCCGGACACGCGCCGGCCGCCGATGAGCTTGGCCTGCTCGATGATCGCCTGAGCGGCCGACTCGGCCTCCGGCAGCGACGCGCCGATCGGCGACGACGCCGGGACGGTGATCGTCACGAGCACGTCGATCCCCCGCCGCCGCTGCGATGCGAGCTTGATCGCGGTGCGGATCGGATCGGGGATGAAGTGGGCGTGGTGGTAGGCGACGAGCACCGACGCGTACTCCGCCTCGCGCTCGGTGACCGGCTGCGGGACGACGACCTTCGCCGTGCTCGTCAGGTCGAGGCCCTGCGCGCGCCGGTAGACCACGTAGACCAGGAGGCCGAGCAGCAGCCACGCGGTCCCGACGATCGACACGTCGACGTACAGCACGACCGTGACGAGGAACGCGCCGCCCGTGCCGGCGAGGCCGACGACCGCGAACACGGGCCACTCGCGCCCTCGGAAGCGGACGTTGCCCGGCCCCTTGTACGGCCGCGCGTGGTCGGGCTCGACCATCCGCAGCCGGATGAGCGCGAGGTGCGCGATCGAGAACGAGAGCATCGCGCCGAACGCGTACATCAGCCCGAGGAAGTCGGCCTGGCCCGGGAGGAGGATCAGGCACGCGACGGCGCCGAACGCGAGGATGCCGATCCACGGCGTGCCGTACCGCGGGTGCAGCTGCCGCAGGCGGTCGGGCACCTGGCGGTAGATGCCCATCGAGTAGACGAGCCGCGAGACGCCGATGAGCCCCGCGTTCGTGGCGATGAACAGGATCGTCGCGGCGAGCAGGCCGACGTAGAGCTCGGTCGCGCCCTGGAGCGGGCCGAGGTTGATCGCCTTGACGACGCCCAGGATCGGGTCGCCGGCGAAGCCGCCCTCCTCCTCGGAGAGGCCGAGCGGCGTCACGTACTCGCCCTCGTCGTTGCGGACGACCGGCAGCGCCGACAGCGCGATCGCCGGGAGCGTGAAGTAGATGGCGAAGACCGCGAGCCGGACGCGGCCGATGGCGGCCGGGATCGTGCGCGACTCGTCCTTGGCCTCCTCGGCCATGTTCGAGATCGTCTCGATGCCGGTGTAGGCGATCATCCCGATCGGGATCGCGAGCAGGAAGTCGCCCCACGCGGGCGCGACGCCGAAGTCGACGTTCTGGACGAGCGTGTCGGGCGAGAGCACGAGCGCCGCGCCGACCGCGACGAGGAGGACCTGGGTGAAGAAGTCGACGACGGCCAGCGCGATGTTCAGGCCGGCGGACTCCTCCACGCCGACGACGTTGATCGCCGACAGGACGCCGATGACGCCCATACCGAAGAGGATGTCGCCCGGCGACTCCTGCAGGAACTCCAGCGGCTCGAACACGCCGCCGAGGTAGTGCGGGACGAAGAACGCCGAGATCGCGACGGTGACGACGTAGTTGAGCATCTGCGCCCACGCCGCCAGGAACGACCACAGCTCGTTGAACGCCCGCCGCGCGAAGCTCGAGGAGCCGCCGGCCTCGGGGAACATCGCGGTCGCCTCGGCGTAGGTCGCGGCCGTGCAGTAGAAGAACGCGCCCGTGATGAGGAAGACGATCGGCGTGAGGCCGAGCGCGTAGCCGGCGACGAGCCCGAGCGCGTAGTAGATCGACG
>DASZDF010000225.1:0-2645 GCA_035942275.1 Solirubrobacteraceae bacterium
ACCCTTCCTCACTTGACCGTCGTAAGCGCCGCGCCCGCCGCCACCGCTCGTCGCCCGCGCCACCCCGGCCATCCAAGCCCGACGTGTCACAATGAACCCTCGCCGCGGCGCGGGCAGGGTCGCGCGCGGCCTGACGTCGAAGACTTCGAGAGGTTCTCTGAATGGCCAAGCAGCGCAACCGGCGCCCCGTACGGCGCCGTGATCGGAAGGGTGGGCCGTCCGGTGGGCGGCGCAAGCCCTGCCCGTATTGCAAGGACAAGATCGAGCACGTCGACTACAAGGACGTCGACGCGCTCAAGCGGTTCATCTCCGAGAAGGGGAAGATCCGCTCGCGGCGCATCACCGGCGCCTGCCGCCGGCACCAGAGCCAGATCGCCCGCGCCGTCAAGCGCGCCCGCGAGCTCGCGCTCCTGCCGTACGTCAACGAGGCCGCGGGGCGCGAGGACGGTCCCGGCCGGGGCCGCGGCGGTCGCGACCGCGATCGCGACCGCGACTAGCGCCATGCCCGAGGCCATCCTCCTCAAGGACGTCGAGAACCTCGGCGAGAAGGGGACCGTCGTCGACGTCTCCAAGGGCTACCTGCGCAACTTCCTCATCCCGCGCAAGCTCGCCCAGCCCGCGACGAAGGGCCTGCTCGACCAGGCCAAGGAGCGCCAGGCCGCCGCCGAGCGCGCCGCCCGCGAGGCGACCGAGCGCGCGAGCGAGAGCGCGGCCGTCCTGAACCGGACCGTCCTCACGATCGCGCAGCAGGCCGGCGACGACGGGCGCCTCTTCGGCTCCGTCACCACGCAGGACATCGTCGACGCGATCAAGGACGCCCGCGGCGTCGCGATCGACAAGCGCAAGGTGCACCTCGACGAGCCGATCCGCCACGTCGGGACCTACATGGTCGTCGTGGAGATCGGCGACGGCGTGACGGCGAACGTCAAGACGATCGTCGTCGACTCCAACTAGCAGCTCCGAGCGCCACCGCCGCGCGTAGCGCCGCACACCTCGGCGGCCTCGCCGCGGCAATGATCCGTCCTGGTCGCGCGCGAACATCTGTTCGTGATCGACGGTCGGGAAGGCAATTCGCGGAAGGTGCGGGGAGGACGGCCCGAGGGCGGTCGGGCGGGGTCCGGACGCGGTCGATCGAGACCTAGACTCGCCGACCGATGACGACGTTCGCGACACCCCTCGACGGCGCCACCGCCGCCCCCGGGCCGCCCCACTCGATGGAGGCGGAGCAGTCGGTGCTGGGCGCGATCCTGCTGTCCGAGCGGGCGATGTACGCGCTGGTCATCGAGGAGGGCCTGAAGCCCGAGGACTTCTACCGCGAGCGCCACAAGCTCATCTACGGCGCGATGCTCTCCCTCTACGGCGAGAGCGAGCCGATCGACGTCCTCACGGTCACCGAGCGCCTGCGCTCGGACGGCAACCTGGACCAGGCCGGTGGCCAGTCCGCAGTCGACGGGCTCGCGGCGAGCGTCCCCGCCGCGGGGCACGCGCGCCAGTACGCGCGCATCGTCCGCGAGCACGCGCTCATGCGCCGCCTGCTCGCGACGACCTACGAGATCCAGGAGAGCGTCGCGCAGCAGCAGGGCTCGCCGCGCGACCTCGTCGAGCAGGCCGAGCGCGCGATGCTCGAGGTCGCCCACGACGACCGCCAGAAGGACTTCCGCTCGATCGAGGAGGTCCTCCACACCGAGCTCGACAAGCTCCACCGCCTCAGTCTCGAAGGCACGGCCCTCACCGGCACGCCCACCGGCTTCAAGGACCTCGACGAGCTCACCGGCGGGTTCCAGCCCGGCAACCTGATCATCATCGCCGCGCGCCCCTCGATGGGGAAGTCGGCCCTCGTCACCAACATCGCCGAGAACGCGGCGATCGACCACAACGCGCCGATCGCCCTGTTCAGCCTCGAGATGTCGGAGACGGAGCTTGCCCAGCGCTTCGTGGCCTCCCAGGCGCGGATCAAGGGCGACGAGCTGCGCAAGGGCCGCGTCGCCGAGCACAAGTGGCCGAAGATCCTCGAGGCCAGCCAGAAGCTCGCCCGCTCGCCGCTCTTCATCGACGACTCGTCCGACGTCGGCCTGCTCGAGATCCGCGCGAAGGCGCGGCGGCTGCACCAGCAGCACGGCCTCGGCATGGTCATCATCGACTACCTCCAGCTCATGCGGCCCGACGGGCGCGTCGAGAACCGCGTCGAGCAGATCGGGCAGATGTCGCGAGGGCTGAAGATCCTCGCCCGGGAGCTCGACGTCCCCGTCGTCGCGCTCTCGCAGCTCAACCGCGGTGTCGAGCAGCGCACCGACAAGCGCCCGGTCCTCTCCGACCTGCGCGAGTCCGGCTCCATCGAGCAGGACGCCGACCTCGTCGCCTTCATCTACCGCGACGAGTACTACGACAAGGAGTCCGAGCGCGAGGGCGAGGCGGACATCATCATCGCCAAGCACCGCAACGGCGCCATCGGCGACGTCGTCCTGACGTTCCAGAAGGAGTACCCGAAGTTCCTCAACTACGCGGGCGAGCGGTTCCAGGGATGAGAGCGCGCCTCGGCTGGTGCGGCGGGAGAGGCGGCCGCCGGTGAGCGCGTGCGTGCACGACACCTGCGATGGCTCCGGCTTCGTCATCGACGAGGCGACGAACACCGCGCGCGACTGCAC
>DASZDF010000226.1:0-6895 GCA_035942275.1 Solirubrobacteraceae bacterium
GCGCACTGCGGCAGACGGCGAAGGCCGATCTGCGCGTCGTGCGGTCGCGCGACCCCTTCCATCTCGTGCCCGTCCGCGAGGCGAAAGGGGTCCGCCGGCTGTGGGCGACGCACCCGCCGCTCGCCGACCGCGTCGCGCGGCTGCGGGCGGCTACGCCGTAGCGAGCGCCGGCGCGCGCTGCGCCGACTGGCGCATCCCGGCCAGGGCGACCGAGCCGAGCACGGCCGGCAGCCACAACGCGATCCCGCGGTAGGCGAGGACGGCGGGGACCGCGACGGACGCGTCGACGCCGAAGGCGACGAGGGCGCCGATCGTGCCGCCGGCGACGAGGCCGGGGAGCGGGATGGTGTTGCCGACCATCCCGGTGAAGTACGCGAGCACGAGGACCCCGGCGGCCGGCGGCGCGCCGAGCGCCTGGAACGTCGTGACGAGCACGGCGAGGTCGAAGCCCCACCAGGCGAGCGCACCCAGGAGCCGCGGGTCGGCGCGGCGGACGAGGGCGAGCGCGTCGCGCACGGCGGCGCCGAAGAGGTTGCCGCGGCGGCTCAGCGCCAGCGCGGCGACGATGACCGCGGTGCCGAAGGCGGCGGGCGCCAGCATGAGCGCCAGCGGGCCGTCGCCGGCGACGAGGCCGGTCGCGAGCGCGATCCCGGTCACCGCGAGCGCGCCCATGAAGACGGTGTAGACGAGGATGAGGAAGGTCAGCAGCGTCCGCACGGCGTTGGCGGGCTCGAGGCCGCGGCGGGCGAGCGCCCAGAGGGTCAGCGCGATGCCGCCCAGGCCGGCGGTCGGCAGGACGCGCGTCGCGGCAGCGCCGGCGAGGCTGATCTCGGTCGCGCCGCGCAGCCCGAGGCCCGGCGCGGAGCGCCCGGCGACGTGCCAGAAGAGCGTCGCGTAGCCGGCGAAGGCCAGCGCCTCGAAGACCACGCCGAGGGCGGCCCAGCGCCAGTCGGCGCCGGCGGCCCTCTCGAAGGCGGCGGTCAGCTCGCCGCCGGGACCCTTCGTCAGGAAGATCGCGAACGCCGCGACGGCCAGGACGCCGAGCACGAGGGCCTTGCGGCCGTCGATCCTCGGCAGCCACCGCGGCCGCTCGGCGAGCGCATCCGCCGTCGCGCCCTGGGGCTGGGCCGCGGCGAGGAGCGAGTCGAGGGCGGAGGAGCCGCGCACGGCGGCCGCGGTGCGAAGACGGGCGATCCGGCCCGCGCGGAGGCCACGTGCGCCGCTCGCGCCGCGGCGGAGGGCGCCGCTCGGGGCGTCGAGCCCGCTCCGCCCGAGCGCGCTGCGGGCGCTGCTCGCGCCGCTCTCGCGGGCGATGCTCGGGACGGGGGGCTGGGCGAACGTGGCCATGGTCTCAGTGTCGGTGGCCCCCGCGTTCTCCGCATCGGGGATCCCCCCGTCTTCTTCGTCGGGGGGGTCGTTACGGATCAGGGGCATACCCTTAGACCGGTGCGGCGCCGGAGACTCATCGCGCTCGTCGCCGGAGCGCTCGCGGCGGGCTGCGGCGCCGACGAGGAGCCGCGTCCCGGGGCGCCGAGCGGGACGGCGGAGACCACAGGCCTGACCGCTCCGCCGCCCACCGGGACGGGGGCGGCGGCGACGATCGACGCGCCCGCGCCCGAGAACGTCGACGACCTCGAGCTCGGCCTCGCCGACGCGCTCGGGCAGACGATCGTCGCCCGCTACACCGGGCCGCACCCGTCCCGCTCGCTGCTGCGCCGCATCCGCGAGGGCCAGGTGGGCGGCGTGATCCTCTTCGCCGACAACGTCGCGCAGTCGCGCGCGGGGATCCGCCGCGCCATCGGCTCGCTGCAGCGGGCGGCCCACGCGCGCGGCCGCCCACGCGTGCTGGTCATGATCGACCAGGAGGGCGGCCTCGTGAAGCGCCTGCCCGGGCCGCCGAGCACGGCCGCGCGCAGCATGCGCAACCCGTTTCCCGAGGGCGCGGCGACCGGCCGAATGCTGCGCCGGCTCGGCATCACGGTCGACCTCGCGCCGGTCGCCGACGTCGCCCATCCGGCGAGCTTTCTCGGGTCGCGCGCGTTCGCCACCACCCCGCAGGCCGTAGCCCGCCGCGCCTGCGCGTTCGCCGACGGGCTGCGTCGACACCGCGTGGCGCCCGCACTGAAGCACTTCCCCGGGCTCGGCTACGCGCGGGTCAACACCGACGACGCGCCGGCGACGATCGACGTCGCGGCGGCCGCCCTGCGCCGCGACTACGCGCCGTACCGCACGTGCGGCACGGCGCCCGGCACGCTGGCGATGCTCTCGAGCGCCGTCTACCCGCGCCTCACGGGCGGCGCGCCCGCCGTGCTGAGCGCCGCCGCGTACCGCGAGCTTCCCCGCCGCGGGGGGTGGCCGGTCACCATTTCCGACGCGCTGGAGACGCCGGCGCTCGCGCGGCAGAGGACGCCGGCCCGCCGCGCGCTCACGGCCGGCCTCGACCTCCTGCTCTACGCCAACACCGAGCAGGGCTCGGCCGACGCGTACCGGATCCTGCTCGGGGACGCGCAGGCCGGCCGGATCCCCCGCGCCCGCATCGACGAGGCAGCCAAGCGTGTCCTGCGCCTCAAAGCGTGGGTGGCAAGGAACCGCTAATGGTGAGACGCTTCGAGAATGCACCAATGGCGCCGGACCAACGCTCCCCCCGCGAGCTCCCGCACGGACGACATCTGGTTCCTCGACGCGGAGCGCGGCTGGGCCGTCAACAGCAACGGCCACATCCTGCACACGACCGACGGCGGGGACACGTGGACCCGGCAGCTCTCTGCCGGCGGGGCCGCCTACCTGCGCTGCGTGGCGTTCGCGACGGAGCAGCGCGGCTGGGTCGGCGTCATCCGCGAGCCGAAGCGCCGGCTGTTCGAGACCTCCGACGGCGGCGCGACGTGGACGGTGGTCCCGTCCCTCGACGGGCTGGCCGGCGCGCCCGTGGCGGTGTGCGGCCTGAGCGTCGTCGACGAGCACGTCGTGTACGCCGCCGGCACCAACGAGCCGACGCTGGCGACCGGCGTGATGAAGACGGTCGACGGCGGCCGCACGTGGACCGCGCAGGCGATGGCCGACCACGCGACCCTGCTGGTCGACGTCTTCTTCACGGACGCCGACCACGGATGGGTCGTCGGAGGCAGGAAGGTCCCCGGCCTCTCGCACCCCGACCCGCGCGACAACGTGACGCCCGTGGTCCTGCGCACCGAGGACGGCGGCGCGACGTGGCGGGACCTCGTCGCCGGGCAGCAGCTGCCGTCGGGCGAGTGGGGCTGGAAGATCTTCTTCGTCGACGACGAGGTCGGTTACGTCTCGCTCGAGAACATGAAGGACGGCGCGGTGCTCAAGACCGTCGACGGCGGCATGACGTGGGAGCGCGTCGCGATCACCGACCCGCAGCGCAACGCGAACGTCGAGGGCCTTGGGTTCGTCGACCGCGACCACGGCTGGGTCGGCGGCTGGGGCGACGTGGACTTCGACGGCGGCTACACCAGCGAGACCAGCGACGGAGGCGGGACGTGGGCCGACGCCAACCACGTCGGCAAGTACCTCAACCGCTTCCGCTTCGTGCACGAGCCGGAGCTGGTCGGATACGCGTCCGGCGACACCGTCTACAAGTACTCCGCCGCGCCGGTGCCGGCCGAGCCGGCGCAGGACGCCCCGCGGCTCATGGCGGCGGAGGCGGCCGAAGCCGCGGAGCAGCCGCTTCGCACCTCCTTCCCCATCCGGATCCCGCTGTCGCCGCCGCAGGGCGCGCGGGCGGTGCGCGTCGACGTCTGGGACCGCTTCGCGCGCCACGTCGCGACCGTGCTCGACGAGGAGGACGGCGCCGCGGACGTGAGCGAGGCCACCTGGGACGGGCGGGACGAGGACGCCGAGGGCACGGCGGCGCCGGGCTACTACATCTTCCGCGTCACGATCGACGACGAGGCCGAGAGCGGCACGCTGCTCGTGGAGGCGTAGCCATGCCCGCCCCCGAGCTGTCCTGGATCACCTACGAGTTGGAGGCGCGCGAGGACCTGCCCTTGCTCGCGGCCGAGGCGCCGGCGGTGGTCCACCTGCCCGATCTGCGTCCGTTCGCGACGCCCGTCGACAAGGCGCGCGTCCTGCTCGAGTCCGCGGCCGAGGTCGAGCACGCCCTGCTCGTGCAGTACCTGTACGCCGCGTACTCCCTGCGGACCCCCGACGAGGTGGACCCCGCCCGTCAGCCCGCCCTCGACGAGAGCCTCGACGCCTCGTGGCCGCGCGTGCTGATGGAGATCGCGCGCGAGGAGATGGGCCACCTCGTGACGGCCCAGAACCTGCTCCTCCTCCTCGGCCTCCCACCGAACCTCGAGCGGGAGGACTTCCCGCCGCGCAAGGACCTGTACCCGTTCGCGTTGCACCTCGAGGCGCTGTCCCAGCGATCGCTGGCGAAGTACGTCGTCGCCGAGTCGCCGGCCGACGCGACCGGGATCGACGACATCGTCGCGCTCGCCCGCGAGTCCGCCGGCGACGTCGTCAACCGCGTCGGCGTGCTCTACGGGCTGCTCGGGCTGGTGTTCAGCAGCGGCCCGGACGGGGCCGGCTCCGGCGATGCGGCGTGGGACGCGATGGTGGGGCAGCTCGCCGCCGCGGCGTACCAGCAGTCCGCTCCGGAGACGTGGCACCTGCCCGACGGCGCGCTCCATCCGGACTCCGCCGAGCGTCAGGGCGCCCCGGAGGACTGGGAGGTCGGCGGGCTGCGCGTGCACCGGGTCGCCGACCGGGCGGCGGCGATCCAGGCGCTGCGGGACGTCGGCGAGCAGGGCGAGGGCCCGACCGGCGGCGGCGAGACGTCGCACTACGAACGGTTCCTCGGCGTCTTCCGCGGCGTGCCGGGCATGCCGGCGTTCCCGGCGGAGGGCGACTGGGTGGCGACGCGCGGCGTACCGACGGACCCGCGAGTCGACCGGATCGCGGACGAGCGGACGCGCCGCTGGGCGCGGCTCGCCGACGTGCGCTACGCGCTGCTGCTCGGCTTCGTCGAGGACTACCTGCTGTCGACCGGCGGCGAGAGGCAGCTCCTGACCGGCTGGATCTTCGCCGAGATGCGCTCGCGGCTCGGGTACCTGGCGCGGCAGCTCACGACGATGCCGCACGGCGACGGCGGCGTCGCGGCCGTGCCATTCACGCTGCCCGACCAGCTGCACCTCCCGCCGGACGCGGCGGCGCGCCAGGCGGTGCACGCGGCGCGCACGCGAGCGGCGATCGCGCTCGTGGAGCAGCTCCAGGCCGCCGACGCCCCCGACCGAGACGACCCGTTCCTGGCCCAGGTGCTCCTCGGCGACCGGGCGCGGCTCGCGTACCTCGAGGCGCCGCAGCCGGCGACGAGCTTCGCCCGCGACATCAGGCCGCTCTTCCGCATGAAGGACATCGACCACATGCGCGAGATGGTCGACCTCGACCTCAGCGACCTCCCGGCGGTCCGGACCGCGGCCGCGGACGTGCTCAGGCGCGTCAAGTCGACCGGCAGGCCGATGCCGCCCCGGCCCGACGCGCACTGGACGGCGGGGCAGATCGCGTTGCTCGAGCGCTGGATCGCCGACGGCTGCCCCGAGTAGCGTTGGGTCCATGAGGCTCCTCGCCGGGCTGGTCGCGGTCGCCGCGCTCCTCGCCGCGGCCCCCGCCGCCCCCGCGCAGGACTCCGACGCCCCGCCCGGCGCGCTGCCTCACTGGCTGCCGACGGAGGAGTGGGTCTACCAGCACTGGCTCCCGTTCGACGAGGGGCGGCTGTACCGCCTGCTGCGCGCCGACCGCGGCGCGATCTGGCGCCACCTGCGCGACGACGCCGCGCACGACCTGGAGGAGCTGGCCCGCGCGCGGGGCTTCACGGCGCGCGGGCTCGCGCGGCGGCTCGTCGCCCCTCGCACCCGCGGGCGCTCCGCGGCGCGCCGCGCGCTGCTCGAGCGCCGGGCCCTGCGCGTCTTCACGCAGGGCCACATGAGCCAGCACATCCTCTTCCACTCCCTGCACCAGACCGCCGTGCCGAAGGCGTCGCGGTTCATCTTCGGGACGCCGAACGAGGAGTTCCTCGTCCTGCGCCGCGCCGAGACGAGCCCGCTCCAGATCGGCCGCCTCCACGGCCGGACGACGGCGCAGATGCACGTCCGCGCGATCTCGGTGCTACGCGACCGGGCGCGCAAGGGCGTCCGCCTCGGCGCGATCAGCCGGCGCCAGGCCCGCCTGCTGCTCGACCGCCAGGTCCGGCAGATCCCGCGCTGGCTCGGCCAGAGCCGCTACAACGGCCCGCCGCCGACGATCGGGCCGAAGAAGGCGCTGCTGCCGCCCGCCGACTTCGCCAACAACCCGTCGATCTCCGACGACGGGACGGTCGTCGTGTGGGACGCCTACCGGGCGAAGATCCCCGAGGCGCGCACGCGCGGGGAGATCGTCGTCCGCGGCGCGCACGTCGACGAGGGGACGACGTTCACGGTCGCGGGGCGCACCGGGCTGGGCCTGCCGAGCTCCGCCTACAACGCGGTCCTCGCCGCGGGCGGCGAGGCGGTCGCCTACGAGCAGTCGGAGGGGAACCTCAACTTCGCCAAGCGCTACGGCGAGATGAGCGTGAACCTGCGCGACCTTCCCGCGCCGCGGGCGCTGGCCGTCAGCCATCCCCGCGGCGTCGCGGGCCCGTCGCGGACGGCGTACAACCCGTCCGTCTCGGGCGACGGGCGCCACGTCGCGTTCGAGGCGACCGACGCCGCGGAGCGCTCGCGCAACGCGCTGTGGGTCGCCGACCGCGAGACCGGCGCCGCCAAGCGCCTCGGCGGCGGCCCGCTCTTCGAGCCGCGCATCACCGACGACGGCCGCTCGGTCGTGTTCACCACCGCGCGCGGCCAGGTGCGGCTGCGCGACGTCGCCACCGGCGCGTCTACGCTGGTCAGCCGCGGCC
>DASZDF010000227.1:0-1821 GCA_035942275.1 Solirubrobacteraceae bacterium
ACGTGGCGCTGCGCGAGGGCGGCCCGGACGCGCTCCGGCCGGCCGGCAGCCCGAGCGCGGATGCCCGGCCGGTCTCTCCCGGCCCGACCCCGCCCGGCCCCTGATGCCCGGCGTCGGCCACACGCGGCGGCTCGGTCCCCGTCGCGTGCGGCGTCTCGCCGACGATCGCGGGCTCGCTGCAGTCCACCCGCAGCGTCTCCGCCCCGACCGCTGCCGAGAGGCCCTCGTTGAAGTTGCCCCACGCGTCCCGCACGCCGCCCGGGCAGACGTACGCCGCCTCGCCCTTCGGCAGCTCGATCGGCGTCACCCAGCGGTCGCCCGAGCGCACCGCCGCGATCCGGCGCGTCCGGTTGGCCTTGACGAACGTCACGATCGCGCGGGAGGCGTCGCCGACGTCCAGCCACGGCCGGAACGAGCACTCGATGCAGTAGAGCTCGAACCGCGACGGGTCGCCCGGCGCGCTCGGGTCGCGCGAGTAGCGGCGCGTCTCGGTGATGAACGCCGCGTGCTCGGGCCGCGTCTTCGCGTACGAGTCGGGGTAGTCGATCGGCCCCAGCTCGATCGGGACCTCGATCGGGTCGCCCGGGTTCTCGCTCTGGTTGAAGTGGGTGACGTCGCGCCGGCGCGGGCCGACCCCGGAAGGCCACGCGGCCGTCGGCCTCGCGGCGGACGTCCTCGACGGTGATGCCCGCCCACGCGCCGACCGCGAACTCCTTCGACGTCAGCTCGTAGTCGACCGTCTTGCCACCCGCGCGGCGGCGGCCGTCGACGAGGAAGCGGTACGTCCCGGGCGGCGTCGCCCGGTCCGCGCCCGGCATCCCGAACCGCGAGACGAACGGCTCGAAGTGGGCGGTCCAGTGCCACTTCATCCCCCCGGCGCGGTACGCGAGCGGAGCACCCGGCTCCTCGGAGCCGTCGGGGTAGCGGATCGTCGTGACGACCTCGCCGGTCATGTCCGCCGCGTCGACCCACCTGCCGTCGACGCGCCGCTGCACGCGGACGTCCGGGTTGTCGGTGTAGTTCGACCCGCCGACCCACTCGAAGGAGGCGAGGTCGAAGCGCTGCACGTCGACCGGCTCGCGCACGGCCGAGGCCTCCGCGCCGCCGTCGTCGGGCAGGCTCGCCTCATACGCCGTCACGAGCGCCGTCGCGGCCTCGCCGATCGCCGCGGCGCGCACCTCGTTCTGGCCCACGTCGGCCTCTGTCTTCGCCAGGAACGCGGGCGAGTCGGCGTCGGGGTCGGCGATCCCGTCCTTCGACGGCGCGCCCCTGATCGTCTTGTCGAGGCGCAGCGACGGGTTCTTCATGAGCCGCCCGAGCTTCACGAGCCGCGTCGCCATGTAGTCCGACGAGTGCGGTCCCCACCCCGTCAGCGCCTTGCGGTAGTGGTCGCCGCGCTGGAACTCCCGGTAGGAGACGATGTAGCCGTGGTAGTCGTTGGCCATCGAGATCGGCACCGTCATCCGGTAGCCGAGCGCCGCCGAGTGCTCGTTGTCGTCGTGGGTGTAGTAGCCCTTGATCTTGTCGATCTCCGGCGGCTCGGACTCGGCGTACGGCGCGAACTCGGGCGAGTTCCACCCGTGCGCGTCGTTGTTGACCTGCGCCTTCATGCGCCGGTAGTCGGGGTCGGAGATCGTGGTGCGCTCCCGCCAGCACTCGAACGTGCCGTCCGGTCCCGGCCGCGGCGTGCACTCGCGCTGCGGGTGCGGGCACGACCAGGTGCCGTCGGGGTTCTGCGTGCACCGCTCGCTCCAGTCGAAGCCGAGGTTCGGCGTGCCCGGCGCGGTCTCGTTGCCCGCCACGCGGTCGGTGCGCGACTTG
>DASZDF010000228.1:0-9120 GCA_035942275.1 Solirubrobacteraceae bacterium
ATGCAGGGCTGGCGCTCCGGCGCCGCCGAGGCGCTGCTGCGCACGGGCGAGCGAGACGAGGCGCGCGCGCTGGCCGAGGAGGAGCTCGCGCTCGGCCGGCCATTCGCGGCGCGCCACGCGCTCGGGGCGTCGCTGCGCGTGCTCGGCCTCGCCGAGGGCTCCACCGACCGCCTGCGCGAGGCCGCCGGGACGCTGACCGATTCGCCGTCGCGGCTGCTGCGCGCCCGCGCGCTCGTCGACTACGGCGCGGCGCTGCGGCGGGGCGGGGAGCGCGCGGCGTCGCGCGACCCGCTGCGCGAGGGGCTCGACCTCGCCCACCGCTGCGGCGCGACGCAGCTCGCCGCGCACGCCGAGCAGGAGCTGTCGGCGAGCGGCGCCCGGCCGCAGCGCCGCGCGCTCTCGGGCATCGAGGCGCTCACGCCGAGCCAGCTGCGCATCGCGAGCATGGCCGCCGAGGGCCTCTCGAACCGCGACATCGCGCAGGCGCTCTTCCTGAGCATCCGGACCGTCGAGAACCAGCTCCGGCAGGCGTACCTCAAGCTCGACATCGCGTCGCGTCGTGAGCTCGCGACGGCCCTCGCCGAAGGTTGAGTGGCGACCACTCATGCGGTCCGGGCGCGCCCGCCGCACACTCCCTCCCGACAAGTCACACCGTGCACGGGAGGCACACCACGATGCGCAAGCGTTTCGCCCTTCTTTCGATCACCGCCCTGTCCGCCCTCGGGATGTTCGCGTCCACCGCCGGCGCCGCCGGGACCCTCTGCTACGACGTCCAGGTCAACGCCGCCGGACAGTCGGTCATCAGCCAGGCCGGCTGCCAGGAGCTGCCGCCGGCCTAGCCAGCCCGTCCGGCGCGTCGAGCTCCTCTCTCGGCGCGCCGGCGCCCCCGCCCGAGGGCCCCGCGGAGACGCGGGGCCTTCGGCGTTTCTGCCGCGCCCGCGCCGGCTACGGCGTGAACTTCACCGTGACGACGTCGCCGTCGCGCATCACGTAGTCGCGCCCCTCCAGACGCAGCACGCCCTTGTCGCGCGCCGGGGCGTAGCCGCCGGCGTCGACGAGCTCCTGCCAGCCGATCACCTCGGCGCGCACGAAGCCCTTCTGGATGTCCGAGTGGATCGCGCCCGCGGCGTGCCATGCGCTCAACCCGTCGCGCATGTGCCAGGACTGCGCGGGCTTCGCCTCGCCCGCGGTGAAGAACGCGATCAGCCCGAGCAGCTCGAAGGCGCCGCGCACCACGCGGTCGAGCCCGCTCTCGGTCACGCCGAGGTCCGCGCGCATCGCCGCCGCGTCCTCGTCGTCGAGCTCCGACAGCTCGGCCTCGATCCGCGCCGAGACCGCCACCGCCTTCGCCCCCTGCGCCTCGGCGTGCGCGGCGATCGCCTCCGGCACCGTGTCGTCGCCCTCGTCGACGTTCGCCACGAAGAGGACGGGCTTGGCGGTCAGCGCGAAGAGGGTCTCCGGCAGCTCGGGCGGCCGCGGGACGGTGCGCGCGGGACGGCCGGCCTGGAGCGCCTCGACCACCTCGCGCAGCCACGCCTCCTCCGTCACGGCGGACTTGTCGCCCGACCGCGCCGTGCGGACGACGCGCTGGTGCCGACGCTCCGCCTGGTCGAGGTCGGCGTAGACGAGCTCGGTCTCGATCGTGTCGATGTCGCGGAGCGGATCGACCAACCCCTCGGGGTGGATGACGTTCTCATCCCTGTGAGCCCGCACGACGTGGACGATCGCGTCGGTCTCGCGGATGTTGGCGAGGAACTGGTTGCCCAGCCCCTCCCCCTCGTGTGCCCCCCGCACCAGGCCGGCGATGTCATGGAAGGCGATGGAGTCCGGCACGATCGCGGACGACCCGACGACGTGCGCGACCGCGTCGAGGCGCTCGTCGCGCACCGGCACGATCGCGACGTTCGGCTCGATCGTCGTGAACGGGTAGTTCGCCGCGTCCGCGCCCGCCTTCGTCAGGGCGTTGAACAGCGAGGACTTCCCCGCGTTCGGCATCCCGACGATCCCGACCTTCATGCCCGCGCCGCGCCCGCCACCGCGGTGCCGAGCGCCGCCCCCACGAGGACGTCGGAGGGGTAGTGGACGCCGAAGTACACCCGGCTGAACGCGATCGCGGCGGCGACCGCGCCGAGCGGCACGGGCGCGAGCTCGCGGAAAGTCCGCGCGGCGCAGAACGACGTGGAGGCGTGGGCGCTGGGGAAGCTCAGCGACGTCGGGACGGGGACGAGCGCGGGCAGGTCTGCGAGGGCGGGTCGCTTGCGGCGGAAGAGGGCCTTGAGCGCGGTGTTGAGGAGCTGGGTGGCGAAGATGGCCTGCATCGCGCGGCGCCAGCGGTGGCGGTTGCGCCGGTCGAGCGCCGCGCCGGCGACGCCGACGGCGTACCAGCAGGCCGCGTGCTCGCCGGCCGTCGTCAGCGCGCGGAGTGGGCCGTCGAGGGCGGGGGAGTTGAGATCGCGGCGGATGAAGCGGTAGAGGGCGACGTCGGCGCGCGTGGCGGCCGCGCGAGCGCCGGCGGGGCGGAGGGGCACCGCGAAGAAGATACGGCGATGCGCATCGCCCTCGTCGCCAACCCGGCCAGCGGTCCGGAGGACGTCGCCGGTCGCGTCCGGTCGCTGCTGGCGGAGGCGGGGGCGGAGGTCGAGGTCGTGCCGGTGACCGAGGCGCACCGCTTCGCGCCGCCCCGCGAGCTGGACCGCGTCGTGGTCGCCGGCGGCGACGGGTCCGTGGGCTGTGCGGCGGCTCTCGCCGCCCGCGCGGGGATCCCGCTCGCGGTCGTCCCGGCGGGCACGGCGAACGACTTCGCGCGCTGGCTGGGCCTCCCGCTCGACCTCGAGGACGCCGCGCGCCTTGCGGCCTCGCCGATCGCGCCCGCGCGCCGCGTCGAGCTCGCCGAGGCGGCGGGCGGACGGCCGTTCGTCAACGCGGCGAGCACCGGGCTCTCGGTCCTCGCCGCGCGCAACGCCCGGCCGCTCAAGTCGCGGCTCGGGAAGCTCGCGTACGCGATCGGGGCGCTCCGCGCGGGCGCTGCGGGGCGGCCGCTGCACGTCACCGTCCGCTGCGACGGCGAGGTCGCGTTCCGGGGGGACGCATGGCAGGTCGTCGTCGCCGCCACCGGCGCGTTCGGCGGCGGCAGCGGGACGGGGGGCGTCGACCCGCACGACGGGCGGCTCGACGTCGCGATCGTCGAGGCGGGCTCGCGGCTGAAGCTGGTCCGGCGTGCGTGGGCGATGCGCAACGAGCGGCTCGTCGAGGACCCCGGCGTCCGGCACGCGCGCGGCCGCGTCGTCGAGGTCGAGGGCGCGCGGACGTTCAACGTCGACGGCGAGGTCCTCACGCTGGACCCGGCCCGCTTCGCGGTCGCCGGCACGTTCGAGGTCGTCGCTCCGTGAACCGCGCGAACGTCGCCTGGCCCGCGGGGATCGCGGCCGCGCTCGCGTGGCGCTACGGCAGCGAGTCGCTGCGCCATCGCCGCGACCACGGCGACGAGGGCTACCGGCTGCACGGCGAGGCGCTCGACGTCCGCGCCGAGGCGTTCATGGCGACCGCCGAGGCGCTCACCGGCGCGCCGGTCTCCACCGGCGACGACGTCGAGCTCCTGGTCAATGGCGACCAGATCTTCCCCGCCTTCCTCGAGACGATCGCCGGCGCGGAGCGGTCGATCAACCTCCTGACGTACGTCTACTGGCGCGGCGACATCGCCACGGAGGTCGCCTCCGCGCTGTGCGCGAAGGCCAAGGAGGGCGTCGAGGTCAACGTGCTGCTCGACGCGATCGGCACCGCGAAGATGGAGCGCGGCGTGCTCGAGGAGATGCGCGACTCCGGCGTGCGCGTCGCGCGCTTCCGCCCGCTCAAGCCGTACGCGATCCGCCGCGCGAACAACCGGACCCACCGCAAGATCCTCGTCGCCGACGGGCGCGTCGGGATGATCGGCGGCGTCGGCATCGCCGAGGAGTGGACGGGCGACGCGCAGGACCCCGAGCACTGGCGCGACACGCACGTCCGGATCCGCGGGCCGGTCGTGCGCGGGCTCCAGGGCGCGTTCGCGGACAACTGGCTCGAGGCGACCGGCGAGGTGCTGACCGGCGACGCGTATCTCCCGGAGCTGGAGGAGGTCGACTGCGGCGGGCCGATGCAGGTCGTCCGCTCGGCGGCGGGCGTCGGCGACACGGACGTCGAGGCTCTGTACTTCCTGGCCATCGCGTCGGCGCGCGAGTCGCTCGACTTGACCGCGGCGTACTTCGCGCCCCGCCCGGCGTTCGTCGACGCGCTGACCGAGGCGGCCGAGCGCGGCGCCGAGGTGCGCATCCTCGTCCCCGGCCCGCACATCGACAAGGGGTTCGTCCGGGTCGCGGGCCGCGCGGCGTACGACGACCTGCTCGCGGCCGGCGTTCGGATCTTCGAGTACCAGCCGACGATGCTCCACGCGAAGACGATGGTCGTCGACGGCGCCTGGTCGTCGGTCGGCAGCGTGAACTTCGACAACCGGTCGTTCCAGCTGCACGACGAGGCGACGCTGTGCGTGCAGAGCGAGCGGTTCGCGGCCGCGCTGACCGAGCAGTTCGAGCGCGACCTCGAGCGCAGCGAGGAGATGCGGCGCGGCCGCTTCGCGCGGCGTCCGGGCCGGCATCGCGCGCAGGAGCGCATGCTGCAGCTCGCCCGGCGCGAGCTGTAGAAGCACTCAGTACCGTCGAAGCGGATGCAGATCGCCCTGGCCGCGCTCGCTCTCGCCGCGGGAGGACCCGAGCAGCCGTACGCGACGCCCGAGGCCGCGATGCGGCGCGCGGCGCGGGACGCCGTTCGGACCGCGGTGCCCGGCGGACGGCTGGTGCGAACCGCCATCGACTGCATCGGCGGTGACGCGGAGGTCGGCGAGCGCGGGACGTGCGGGGGCGGCATGATCGTCGTCCGGCGCGGGCGGCGCGCGGAGTACGGCCTCACGTGGCGCAGCCGCGTCCGCCGGACCGCGACGACGACCGTCGAGGCCAAGCTCGACGCCCGCCGGTACCGGGGGGCGCGCAGGCTGCCGGAG
The DNA here is from genome assembly GCA_035942275.1 of Solirubrobacteraceae bacterium. GTDB lineage: Bacteria > Actinomycetota > Thermoleophilia > Solirubrobacterales > Solirubrobacteraceae > CADCVT01. Next base: position 5,030 of record DASZDF010000228.1, read on the forward strand.
CGGCTCGCGGGCGGCGCGACGCTCGACGGGCCCGCGCCGCCTGCGGAGCGCACCGACCACGCCGACCTGGTGCTCGACCGCGGCGGCCCGTCGAACCAGACGCTCAGCCGCACGACGTGGTTCGCGTTCCCGGTGCCGTTCTGGTGGCGGCAGGCGTACGGCGAGGGCCCGGTGACGCTGGTCGGGTTCGCCGAGCATGCGTACGATCTGCCGCCGGGCGGCGTGTGCGGCGTCCAGGCCGGGCTGAGCGCGCGGGTGACCGCGGACCCGCCCGTGGAGCGCGACGGTCGCCTGATCGGCTGGTCGCGGTGGGGCGACGACGAGGCGGCGATCCTAGGCCGCAGCGACGACGGGGCGGGGACGACGACCTGGACGCTCGATCAGCGGCGGACGGCGCGAGCCGGCCCCGCGCCGCCGGGCATCGGGCCGCCGGAGCTCGACACGCTCGTGCTCGACACATACGTCGAAGGCACGGTCGATCGGTACGGAGCGCCCGGCAGGGACGGCTACCCGGTGCTGGCCGAGACGCGGGCGCAGAAGCGTCGCTGCGAGGAGCTCACGGACCGGGCCGCGGCCACGCTCGTCCCGCGGGCGCTCGACGCGGCGCGGCCGGAGCGACGCGCGCGGCCGCCGAAGCCCGATCCGGACGACGAGGCGCCGACGCCGGTGGAGCCGGAGCGCTAGGCGGCGCGCAGCGCGGCGATCCACGTCGCCGCGCCGAGGGCGGAGAGGCCGAGGCTCCCGAGGACCATCTCGTCCGCGCGGGCACGGGCGCGCCACTCGAGCAGGCCGGCGGCCGTGTCGGTCGCCTCGCCGAGGAGGTTGAGCGCGAGGATCGGCCGCAGGCCCCGGCCGCGCGCCGCCGAGCGCAGCGTCGCGGCGCCGACGACGAGCAGGTACCCGCCGAAGCCGCGGAGGCTCATGCGGGCGGCCGGCTCGCCGCGCACGTCGGGCGCGAGCAGGGCCCGCGACATCGCGTCCGGAGCGAACAGCGCCCCGGCGCCGTAGCCCGTCTTCACCACCCCGCCCGCGGCCGCGAGCACCCTGCTGAGCTCCGCCATCCCGCCTCCCGGTGCCAGGCACCTTCACATTGCCGTGCCAGGCACGTTCACATTGCGGTGCCAGGCACGTTAATCTTGACGGCGTCCAGTTTGGCGGGCCGGGCGCATCTTGTCAATGTCTGGATCGACTGCGACGCTCCGCGGATGGCGTACCACCACGGCGACCTGCGCCGCGCCGTGCTCGACGGCGCGCTGGCGGCGATCGAGGCGGACGGGCCCGCGGCTCTCAGCCTGCGGGACGTCGCCCGGCGCGCGGGCGTGTCCCACGCGGCGCCGGCGCATCACTTCGGCGACAAGGCCGGCGTGCTCACGGCGATCGCGGCCGAGGGTTACGACCTCCTGGCCGCCGCGACCGCAGACGCGCTCACCAACGGCGAGCGCTTCCTCGACGGCGGCCTCGCGTACATCCGCTTCGCGCTGACCCACCGCGCGCACTTCGAGGTCATGTTCCGCCCCGACCTCCACCGGACCGACGACCCGGCGCTCGCCGCGGCGCGCGCGGCGGCCGGGGCCGTGCTCTTCGACGGCGTCCGCCGTCAGCTCGGCGAGCGCGCGCGCGAGGAGGACGTGATCGGTGGCGTCGTCGCGATCTGGTCGTTCTGCCACGGCTTCGCGACGCTCTGGCTGAGCGGGAACCTCGACCGCACGCGCGCGCCGGAGGCCGTCGCGGAAGCGGCCGTCGCCACGGCCGCGCGGCTGGCGGACGCCGACGCGTTCCAGGGCTAGGCGCCGAAGCCCACGCGGTGCTCCTCGCGGTCCGCGCGGACCCAGAGCACGTTCGCGAGGTTCAGCCGCACCGTGCCGTCGTCGCCCTCGACGTCGTGCCAGCCCTCGCTGCCGAGCGCGGCGAGGAGCTTGTCGAGCTGCTCCTGCGAGACGCGCAGCGAGATGGGCATGCTGGCCTGGAAGCCGATCGAGATGTGCCGCGACGACGATGCCATGGGACGGGTTCCTCAGTGAGCGGGTTGGACGATCTCGGTGAGCACGCCGCCGGACGCCGCCGGATGCAGGAACGCCACCCGCGAGCTGCGGATGCCGATGCGCGGCGTCTCGTCGATGAGCCGCAGGCCCGCCTCCTTGCAGCGCGCGAGCGCGGACTCGATGTGGGTGACCTGGTACGCGACGTGGTGGATGCCGGGCCCGCGCTTGGCGAGGAACTTCCCGACCGGCGTCTCCGGGCCGAGCGGGCGCAGCAGCTCGACGTGGTTCTCGCCGACGTCCAGCAGCGCCGCCTCGACGCCCTGCTCGGTCACGGTCTCGCGGTGGACGACGGGCATCCCGAAGGTCCCCTCGAAGAGCGCGAGCGCGCCGTCCAGGTCCTCCACGGCGATCCCCACGTGGTCGATCCGATCGAACATGCGGCGGCGCAGGATACGCTGTGGGCGCTCTGTCCCGCTCCCGCCCCGCATGGATGCTCGCGGTCCTGCTGCTCCTCGTCGCAGCCCCCGCCTCTCACGCCGCGAAGGTCAACATGCCCGGCGCGGTCCCGCACGTGGAGTACGACGGGATCCAGAAGCTGCACTACGAGTTCGGCCCGATCGCGATCGCGCCCGGCCAGAACACGATCGAGTTCGAGCCGAACAGGCTGAAGCCGGATGTCCCCGGCTACATCACGCGCTTCGAGCCGAACCTGATCCGCCGCAACGGCACCGTCCCGCCCGTCGACGAGATCCACCTGCACCACGGCGTCTGGCTGATGCGCAACTACCCGACGTTCGCCGCGGGCGAGGAGAAGACGATCACCCAGTTCCCGCGCGGCTTCGGCTACCGCTACGCGCCGGAGGACACCTGGATCATGAACCACATGATCCACAACCTGCTGCCGGGCAAGGACGAGGTCTACCTGACGTACGACATCGACTTCGTGCCGGCGTCGAGCGCCGGCGCGCAGCAGATCCGCGAGGCCAAGCCGCTGTGGATGGACGTCGCCGGCATCAGCGCCTACCCGGTCTTCGACGTCAAGCGCGGCTGGGGCGGGTCGGACGGGAAGTACACGTTCCCCGACGAGGCCGCGCTCGCCTCCGAGCGCCGCAAGATCGGCAGGGCGCAGAGCTTCAACGCCGACCAGGACATGACGCTGATCTGGACCGGAGGGCACCTGCACCCCGGCGGGATCTCGACCGACCTCGAGATGCGCCGCGGCACGTACCGGCGCAACATCTTCAAGTCGCAGGCGAAGTACTGGGAACCGGCGGGCGCGGTCTCGTGGGACGTCGCGATGACCGTGAGCGACCCGGACTGGCGCGTGAAGGTCAGCCCCGGCGACGAGCTCCGACTGTCGGCGACGTACGACGCGAAGCGGGGGGCCTGGTACGAGTCGATGGGGATCAACTTCCTCTGGTACGTCGACGGCCACACTGACGATGCGAAGGACCCGTTCTCGCAGCCGGTCTCCGCGCGCGGCGACATCACGCACGGCCACCTGCCCGAGAACGACAACCACGGCGGCGAGCAGGCGGTCCTGCCCGACCCGCGGCGCCTGCTGGCGGGCCCGGTCACCGCCGGCGTCACGATCAGGGACTTCGTCTACGGCCGCGGCGACCTCGCGGGCGCCGGGCGCACCGGGCGCCCGCCGACGGTGCCGGTCGGCCGCTCGCTGACGTTCCGCAACGCCGACTCCGGCGAGACGATCTGGCACACGATCACCGCGTGCAAGGAGCCCTGCAACCGCGAGACCGGCATCGCCTACCCGCTCGCCGACGGGCGCGTGCAGTTCGACTCCGGCCAGCTCGGCTTCGGCCCGCGCTTCGCGACCGCGGCGGCGAACCGCGACACATGGTCGACGCCGAAGAACCTCAGGGCGGGCACCTACACCTTCTTCTGCCGCGTCCACCCCTTCATGCGCGGAGCGTTCCGCGTGAAGGGCCGTGCGACTCGCGGGGCGAGTCGACGGCGGGCGGTTGCTCGGCGGAGCCTCGCAACGCGCCGCTAGCGGCTCTCGTCGGCCTCCATGGCGGCGACGCGCAGCGAGATGCTCGGCGTGCGGTCGACGCGCGGGACGTCGCCGAGGATGCGGTCGAGGTCGGCGCG
>DASZDF010000229.1:0-1950 GCA_035942275.1 Solirubrobacteraceae bacterium
ACGGCGCGCACGGCCGCGGCAGCGCGCAGCGGGCGCACACGTCTCGCAGCCACGGCAGCGCGGAGCGGCACGCGCCGCACAGGACGTCCGCGCCGCCGGCGCCGCACGCGACGCACCGCGGCGGGACGAGGAGACGGAGGAGGGCGTCGAGCACGCGCTGAGCGTCGCGCGAAGCGTGTGACGAGATCGTCACGACGCGCGCCGAGACTGCGCAGCGGGCGCGCCCGCTGCGGCGTGCCGCGGCGAGGGCGGCTGCGACACTGCTCGCCGTGTCTCCCGACGCCTCGTGGACGTTCTCGCCCGGCGCGATCGTCCTGATCCTCGCGGCGACGGGGGTCTACGTCGTGAGGTGGCGGCGGGCGGGGGCCTCGGTCGGCAGGCTCGCGCTCTTCGGAGCCGGGATGGCGTGCGTCGCGGCCGCGATCGTGTCGCCGCTCGACCGCCTCGCCGAGCAGCTCCTCTCGATGCACATGGTCCAGCACCTCCTGCTGCTCGACCTCGCGCCGATCCTGATCATCCTCGGCTTCACGAAGGTGCTCCTCAGGCCGGCCACGCGCAGGCTGATGCCGCTCGAGAAAGCGGCCGGGTTCCTCGCCCACCCCGCCTTCGCCGTCGCGCTCTACGCCGGCGCGATGTGGGTCTGGCACATCCCCGCGTTGTACGACGCCGCGCTCGAGAACCCCGCCCTGCACGTCTTCGAGCACCTCGTGATGAGCGCCGCCGGCGGGCTGTACTGGTGGCACGTCCTCAGCCCGATCAGGCCGCGCGTCCCGCTCGTCGGCCTCGGCGGCGCCGCCTACATGCTGAGCACGAAGGTCCTCCTCGGGATCCTCGGCATCGTCCTCACCTTCGCGCCCGAGTCGTTCTACGCGTTCTACGAGGGCCAGCCGCGCTACTGGGACCTCTCGGCCCAGGAGGACCAGGCCCTCGGCGGCGCGATCATGGCCATCGAGCAGTCGATCGTCATGGGGATCGCGCTCGCGTACCTCTTCGTCCGCCTGTTGAGCGACTCCGAGAAGGAGGAGGAACGGGCGGAGCGGTACGCGGCGGCGGCGGAGGAGGAGGACCGCGCGGAGCGCTATGCGTCGCCGTAGATCGCGCGCAGCCAGATCGCGACGAGCACGTCGACGACGTCGTCCTCGCCGACCGACGGCGAGTCGCCGGCGAACGTCGTGTGCAGCACGCGCTCGTTCATGCACACGAGCGCGGTCGCGAGGTCCCGCGCGGCCACCCCGGAGGGCGCCGCGCCGCGCGCACGCTCGGACGAGATCGCCGTCGCCACCTCGTCGACCCACGCCTCCATCACGCGCGACCACATCGCCCGCAGCTCGGCGCTCGTCGTCCGCGCCTCCGCACCGGCCAGCGTCACCGCCCGGTGCGCCCGGAAGGTCTCGAAGAACGCGAGGATCCCCTGCCGCAGCTGCGCCGGCGGATCGTCCGCCAGGCGCTCGATCGCGTCGCCCTGGCCCGCGCGGCCCTCCGCCAGGATCCGGTCGAAGAGCGACAGCAGGACCGCCTCCTTCGACGCGAAGTAGAAGTAGAAGCTCGGCCGCGAGATCCCCGCGCCGCGGGCGAGGTCGTCGACGGAGATCGCGTGCAAGGGCCGGTCCTCGAGCAGCTCCTCGAGCGTCGCGAGGATCGCGCGCTCGCGGTCGTCGCCGGTCGCGCGCGGAGCGCGCCGGCCGCGGGAGGCACGAGCGGATGGAGACGAGGCAGCCATGCGAATGGGTAGAGCCTAGACCTCCGCTGAGTGACGTTCAACACAGTGTCGACACGACTCGACACCCTGTTGATACCTTCCGCCGCGATGACGCCGACCGCCACGCTCGCCCGCCGCGACCAGCAGGCCGAGACGGCCCTCGAGCACGTCGACGTCCTCATCGTCGGGGCCGGCATCTCCGGGATCGGCGCCGCGCACCACCTCAAGGACAAGTGCCCCACGAAGAGCTT
>DASZDF010000230.1:0-1561 GCA_035942275.1 Solirubrobacteraceae bacterium
GCCCGATCGAGAACGCTCGCGACCGGCGCGGCGGCGGGGTCGCCGGCGTCATCGCGTCGCTCGTCGCGAGCGGCGAGCGGGTCCTGGTCGTCTGCGCCGACGCGCGCCGACGGGCGCGCCACCTCGACGGCCGCCTCGGCGGCTTCGACCTCACCGACCACGCCGCGCTCGAGCACGCGCCTGAGCTCGCGCGCGAGTACGAGCACCTCGTCGTCCTCGACCCGCCGCCGTACGACGGCATAGCGGCCGCGCCGGGCCCGGCCGTCCACCTCGTCTACGGGCAGCCGGAGATCGCGTACGCCCTCGCCGCCCACGAGCACCACTACGGCCTGAGCGAAGCGACCCGCGCGGTCTACGCCGCCCTGCGCGCGGGCGAGCCGCTCGACGGGTTCGACGCGAGGGTGGCCGCCCGCGCGCTCACCGTCCTCGAGGAGCTCGGCCTGATCGATGGACTTTCCGTCCATCCCCAGCCGCAGCGCACGCGGCTGGAGGCGTCGCCCGCCTACCGGGCCTATACCCTGAGACTCGAGGACGGAAGGCGATGGCTGACGAAGCTGACAACGGGAACGGAGCCGGCAACGGCCGCGGTGGCGTGACGACCCGGCGCAAGCCGGTCGACCGCGTCGAGCACCCCGAGCAGCACGCGCCCCAGGCCGGCAGCGCGACCTTCACCGCGCTCGAGCGCAGCCTCCTCGGCGACATCTTCGCGATCGTCGAGGAGCACGCCGACGACAGCGTCGTCCAGATCGACCGCGACCGCGTCGAGAAGGCCTTCCTCTTCTCCTGCGAACACCACGCCGACCAGCGGCGCAAGTCCGGCGAGGAGTTCATCGTCCACCCGGTCGGCGTCGCGAAGATCTGCGCCGGCCTCAGGCTCGACACCGAGACGCTCTGCGCCGCCCTCCTCCACGACACCGTGGAGGACACGAGCGCCACGCTCGACGAGGTCCGCGAGGCCTTCGGCGACGAGGTCGCGAGCCTCGTCGACGGCGTCACGAAGCTCACCGGCATCACCTTCCAGTCGCGCGACGAGGCGCAGGCCGAGAACTACCGCAAGATGATGGTCGCGATGGCCTCGGACATCCGGGTCATCCTCATCAAGCTCGCCGACCGCCTGCACAACATGCGCACGCTCGACGCGATGCCGAAGAACAAGCAGATCGACAAGGCGAAGGAGACGCTCGAGATCTTCGCCCCGATCGCGCACCGCCTCGGCATCCACGCCATCAAGTGGGAGCTCGAGGACCTCGCGTTCTCGACGCTCCACCCGCGCAAGTACACGGAGATCAAGGGCCTCGTCAGCCAGCAGCGCGACGACCGCGAGCGCTACGTGGACAAGGCGGGCGCGTACCTGCGCCGCGAGCTCGAGGCGCTCGGCATCGAGGCCGAGATCTCAGGCCGCGCGAAGCACTTCTACTCCATCTACTCGAAGATGACCAAGAAGGGCCGCGAGTTCAACGAGATCTACGACCTCACGGCCATGCGGGTCATCGTCGCCTCGGTGAAGGACTGCTACGGCGCGGTCGGCGTCATCCACTCGCTGTGGAAGCCGCTGCCCGGC
>DASZDF010000231.1:0-2636 GCA_035942275.1 Solirubrobacteraceae bacterium
GTGCGAGGCGGCGCTGGCCGCGGCCGGGGCCGCTCCGCGCGCCGCACCCGCCGGCGTCGCCGCTCTCACGAGCGCCGAGCGCCGCGTGGCGGAGCTCGCCGACGCCGGCAACGAGGCGCGGGAGATCGCCGAGCTGCTCCACGTCACGCCCTCCGAGGCGGCGGCGTACCTGGCGAGCGCGAAGCGCAAGCTGGCCGGCTCCGCCGCCTGACGCCCGCCTTGCCGTGACCTTGCGGGCGGGTTGCACGGCGCGCCCAAGGTCGCTGCAACGGCCATCGGCGACGGTTCCGCCCCATGAACCAGCACGTGCGAATCAGAAGGATCCTCCTCGTGGCCGCCGGCGCGCTCGCCATCGTGCCCGCCACGGCCTCGGCCGGCACCGTCGCCTACGAGGGCGACACCCTGGTCATCAGCGCCTCGGCCGGCGAGCTGAACGACCTGACGCTGTCGGGCGAGAACCCCGGCAAGCTCTCGATCTCGGAGTCGGGCGGCACGTACAGCTTCCCGAGCGACCGTTGTGAGCAGGAGGACCCGCAGTACGCGATCCACTGCGACGAGCCGAGCGCGGTCCGCGCCGAGCTCGGCGACCTGAACGACCGCGCGGTCGTCAACCACACCGTGCCGCAGGGCCTCGTCGTCCTCGTCCGCGGCGGCGACGGCCGCGACGACATGAAGGTCATCGACGGTCGCACCGTCGCGACGTTCGACGGCGGCGCGGGCGACGACATCCTGCTCTCCGAGGAGGGCGCCGACGTCCTCATCGGTGGCCCCGGCGACGACAAGCTGACCGGCGGCGCCGGCGCCGACGAGCTGCACGGCGACGACGGCGACGACAAGCTGCGCGCCGACCGCGACCAGGACTCCTCCCCCGACGTCCTCGACGGCGGCGCCGGCGTCGACACGGTCGACGACTGGGGCGGCGGCCCGGACGCTCCCGGCCCCGTCTCCGTGACGCTCGACGGCCAGGCCAACGACGGCCGCCCGGGCGAGGGCGACGACGTCCGCGACGTCGAGATCCTCAACGTCTACGTGCCCGGCACGTTCGTCATGGGCGACGGCCCCGACATCGTCGAGAACCTCTCGCCCGCCGACGCGGCAGCGTCGCGGATCGAGGGCCGCGGCGGCGACGACTACCTGACCGGCGGCAGCGCCTCGCACACGATCGACGGCGGCGCCGGCGACGACCGCGTCGAGGGCGGCTTCGGCCACGACACCCTCGTCGGCGGCCCGGGCAGCGACCAGATCTTCGGCGACTCGACGTCCGGGAACTGCGGCGGCTACGGCCAGTCGTGCACCCTGCCGACCGGCAACGACACGATCGACGCCCGCGACGGCGCGGCCGACACGATCGACTGCGGCCCCGGCCAGGACAAGGCCGTCGTCGACGCCGCCGACACCGTCGCCAACTGCGAGACGGTCGACAAGCCCGGCGGCAGCGGCCCGAACGGCCCGAACGGCCCGAACGGCCCGAACGGCCCGAACGGCCCCTGCGGGTGCGCGAAGCCCCCGGTCGACGACGACACCGTCACGCCCGCGACGGCCGCCCGCGTGAGCCTCGCCGCCAAGCCCCGCCTCCGCAAGGCGCTTCGCTCCGGGCTCACCGTCCGCCTGCGCGGCCTGCCCGCCGGGAACGTCCTGGTCCGCGCGAAGTCCGGCGGCCGCGTCGTCGCCGCCACGCGCGTGCGGGTCGCCGCCGACGGCACCGCGACCCGGCGGCTGCGCTTCACCAAGAAGGCCAAGCGCGCGCTCGCCCGCAAGCGCTTCGTCCGCCTGACGGTCACCGCCGGGGCCGCCCGCCTCGTCGTGGCCCTGACCCGCTAGCGCGACCCGGAGACCGAGACCATGAAGCGCACGCTCACCACCCTGCTCGCCCTCGCCGCCTGCGCGGCGGGGGCGGCCCCGGCCGCCGCCGACGAGTACGAGGAGACCCCCACGATCAAGACCTTCTACAGCGTCGTCATCGAGGGGGAGGCCTACTACAACGTCGCCCGCACCACCCCTACGGAGTGGGGCGACCAGAGCCACCACGAGGACAACCAGTTCAAGTTCCGCACCGAGATCCCGGACGTCAACTTCTGGGACGAGATCGGCAGCGACTCGACGCGGTCGCTGGGCAGGGGCACCGGCATCCGCGGCCACGTCGCCACGGTGAACCCCAACGGCAGCCGGCTCGACTGCGACGGCGCTGATGTCACGGACTACCAGGCCGGGCGCTTGGTCGGCGAGCTCGGAAGCAAGGCGACGATCTACAAGGTGCGGGTCCTCGAGGCCATTCAGCTCGGCATGGAGTGCCCGCCGCTCGGCACGTACCAGAAGCGCTTCGACTCGCTGAACGCGGAGGTGGGGACAGGCCTGTGGGACGACGAGTTCACGGTGCACCAGGTCCTGATCGGGGAGGACGAGATGCGCTTTCCGATCTCGAACAAGGTCACGGGCCCCGCGTGCCCCGGCTTCGACGAGGAGACGACGCTCTGCGAGCTGAGCTGGACCGCGGAGGTTGTCTTCAAGAAGACCGGCTGGTCCGAGGTCCGGTACGGCTACGACAGCGAGGGCAAGGACACCCGCACGGAGACGCGCTACCCCGTGGACCCGCCGGCGCCCGCGCCGCCGCCCGCCCCCGCCCCGGCGCCGCAGCC
>DASZDF010000232.1:0-6876 GCA_035942275.1 Solirubrobacteraceae bacterium
GTGCAGAGCGACCCGGACGTTCAGGCGTTCGTCGAGCGCCTCGAGCAGGCGGTGCAGGAGGAGGAGTCGGGGAGCGACCCCAGCGCCCTGCCGTCGGGCGACGTGCTCGCCCGCGAGTTCCAGCGGTTCCTGCGCCAGCGCGGCAGCGAAGGCCCCGGCGCGCTGTAGCACCGCAGCGCACGGCCTGCAACGAACCGTGCGAGCGCTCGCGACGTAGGACACTTCGCCTGACGCGATGCCCGCCTCCGACGAGAGCCTGCTGCTGCAGAACCTGCGCTCCGACCGCGGGGAGGAGGCCGCGCGCGCGCTCTACCGCACGTACTCGGGCGAGCTGTTCGGGTTCGCGCTGAACCGCCTCGGCGACCGCGGCCTCGCGGAGGAGGTGGTGCAGGACGTCTTCATGCGCGTGTGGCGGCACGCCGCTGAGTACGACGCCACGCGCGGCAGCGTGCGGACGTGGCTGTACGGCATCGCGCGCAACGCGATCGTCGACCTGGAGCGACACCGGTCGCGCCGCCCGCCGCTCGCCGCGCGGGAGCCGGAGGCGGAGGGCGGCGCGTCGGCCGACGAGCCGATCGAGCGGGCGCTGCTGCGCTGGCAGGTGCAGTCCGCGCTGGAGCGCCTGACGCCCGAGCACCGCGAGGTGGTGCGCCTCGCGCACCTCGGCGGGCTGAGCGTCAAGGAGATCGCCGACCTGACCGGCCTGCCGACCGGCACCGTCAAGAGCCGCACCTACTACGCGCTGCAGAACATGCGGCTGGCGCTCGACGAGATGGAGGCGCTGTGAGCAGCCCCGCCCGGGCCTGCGAGGACCTGCGCCACGAGCTCGGCGCCTACGTCCTCGGGTCGCTGCCCTCCGACGAGGAGGCCGCGGTCCGCGAGCACCTCGCCCGCTGCACGGCGTGCCGCCACGAGCACGCGCGCCTGGCCGGGCTCGTGCCGTTGCTCGATCTCGCGCACGCCGCCGCGGAGCGGCCGGTGATGGACGAGCCGTCGCCCCTGCTCGAGGAGGCGGTGCTCGCGGGCTTCGCGGAGGAGCGCGGGTCGCACGGCGACCGCAGCCGCGCCGGCCGCAAGCAGCGCCGTCGCTTCGCGCTGCCCGCGTGGCGCGTCGCCCTCCCCAGCGCGGCGCTGGGGGCGGTGCTCGCGGTGGGCGTGCTCGCCCTCGCGGGCGTGCTCTCCGGCGACGGCGCGGGTGCGCCCGCGACGACCGTCGACCTGCGCGGCGAGGCGGGCTCGGCGCGCGCGGTCCTCCACGCCGACGAGGTGGGGACGGTGATCGAGCTGGACGCGACGCTCCCGCCGTCGGCCCGCCGCGACCACTACGACGTGGTGATGCTCAGCGGCGACTACGAGATCAGCGCCGGGACGTTCCGCGTCGGCGCCGACGGACGCGTCAGCGTCGAGCTCGCGTGCGGAGGGCCGCCCGAGGTCTACGACAAGATCGAGATCCGGCGCAGCGAGAAGACGGTCCTCACCGCGCCGCTTCCCGCCTGACGCCGCTCAGCCCAGCCGCGCCAGCAGCTCGACGAGCTGCCGCCGCTCCGCCGCGCTGAGCGCCGACAGCAGCTCGCGCTCAACCTGACGCAGCCGCTTCTCCGCCTCGCGACGCGCGGCCTTGCCGGCGGCCGTCAGCTCGATGACGTACGCCCGGCGGTCGGCCGGGTTGCGCGCCCGGGCGACGTGGCCGGCGCGCTCGAGGTCCTCGACGAGCGCGACCATGCTCGTGCGGTCGACGCGGAGCTCCTGGCCGAGCTGATGCTGCGCGAGCGCACCGTGCTCGGCGAGCGCGAGGAGGGCGCCGAAGTGCTTGACGCTCAGCCCGAGCGGCTCGAGGGCGCGGTCGGACTCCTCCCGCATGCGTCGCGCGAGGCCGTTGATCCGGTAGCCGGTCCAGTCGGAGAGGGGCATCGCGCGCCGCATGCTCCCACTTGCTGATCGTCAGTGGTACTGATAGTTTCGCGGAATGACCGACTCGCCCCCGACTCGCCCGCTCGGCCGCACCGGCGTGCGGGTCAGCCCGCTGTGCCTCGGCGCCATGATGTTCGGCGCCTGGGGCAACACCGACCACGACGACGGCGTCCGGATCATCCACCGCGCGCTCGACGCCGGGATCAACTTCATCGACACCGCCGACGTCTACTCGCGCGGCGAGTCCGAGGAGATCGTCGGGAAGGCGCTCGCCGGAGGCCGGCGCGACAACGTCGTCCTGGCGACGAAGTTCCACGGCACGATGGGCGACGACCCCAACGAGTCGGGCAACTCGCGGCGGTGGATCTTCCGGGAGGTCGAGGCGTCGCTGAAGCGGCTGCGCACGGACTGGATCGACCTCTACCAGGTGCACCGCTGGGACCCGTGGACCGACCACGACGAGACGCTCGGCGCGCTGAGCGACCTCGTGCGCCAGGGCAAGGTCCGCTCGATCGGGTCGTCGACGTTCCCGGCGGCGCAGATCGTCGAGGCGCAGTGGGTCGCGCGCGAGCGCGGCCACCAGCGCTACGTCTGCGAGCAGCCGCCGTACTCGCTGCTCGCGCGCGGCATCGAGGCCGACGTGCTGCCGGCGTGCCTCGAGCACGGGATGGGCGTCATCACGTGGAGCCCGCTCGGCGGCGGGTGGCTGTCGGGCAAGTGGCGCAAGGACGCCGACGACCTCGGGTCGAGGCGCAGCGCGATGATCCCGAAGCGCTACGACCTCTCGCTCCCCGAGAACCAGGCGAAGCTCGACGCCGCCGACGCGCTCGGGAAGCTGGCCGACGAGGCCGGGATCTCGCTCATCCACCTCGCGCTCGCCTTCGCGATCAACCACCCGGCGGTGACGTCGGCGATCATCGGCCCGCGCACGATGGAGCAGCTCGAGTCCCAGCTCGGCGCGACCGAGCTCAGGCTCGAGGACGACCTGCTCGACCGCATCGACGCGATCGTGCCGCCGGGCACGACGATCAACCCCGCGGACGCCGGCTGGCAGAACCCCGCGCTCGCGCCCGCCCGGCTTCGCCGCTAGCGCTCGGCCGCCGGGCAGACGATGCGGTAGTCGCACATCGAGCAGGCTGCGTACGACGGCGTCGGCTCGAACCCCTGGGCGAGGATCCCCTCGCCGACCGCGAGCACGGTGTCGCTCACCCACTCGCGGTCGACGGCCGCCGGTGGGAGGGGGACCTTCTCGTCGTCGAGCACATAGAGGTAGGACTGCTGGGAGGCCTCGAGGTCCCACGCCTCGCGGGCGGCGAGCGCGTAGACCGCGAGCTGGACGTCGTCGCGCAGCTGCGCGGGCGTCTTCGGGCGCCCGGTCTTGTAGTCGATGAGCTCGTACTGGCCGTCGGGGAGCCGGTCGACGCGGTCGACGCGCCCGCGCAGCATGTGCGGCCCGAGCCGGAACGAGAACTGCCGCTCGAACCACACCGGCTCGGCGGGGTCGGCGCGCCAGCGCTCCCAGTAGCGCTCGAGCGCGGCGCGCGCCTTGCCGTGCAGCTGGCGCTCCTCGTCGCTGAACCCGAACCCGCTGCGCCGCCACCCCGTCTCGAGCAGCTCGGTCATCTCCTCGAGCGACTGCATGTTCCCGGCGTGGTAGCGCTCGAGCACCTGGTGGACCACGATCCCGAAGCGCTGGTTGAGCGTGGGCTCCTGCGGGATGCGGAACACGCGCGCGAACTTGTACTTCAGCGGGCACGTCCGGTACGTCTCGATGTCCGACGCGCTCAGCATCAGGCCGTCCCCGCGCTTGGGCAGGAACGGCTCGAGCGACGGCTCGGCGCGCGCCGCGGTCGACGCCGCCCGCGCGCGCTGGTCGCGCTCGGCCTCGAGCACCGCCTCGTCGAGCGAGGAGGAGAGCAGGATGTCCTTCTGCTGCGCGGTGGTCGCCTCCAGCAGCCGCGCGTTGACGTTCGGCAGCGCCTCGGCCACCGACTGCCCGGCCGGGCGCTCGAGCAGCGCCGCGATCTTGACCAGCTCGAGGTAGCGGACGGTCGCGTGCGCGACGTCGAGGTCCGTGTCGAAGCGCAGCTCCCCGAGCCGCGTGCCCACGCGCGGGACCTCCTCGAGCAGCTCGTCGCGGAGCTGGCGGAAGGTCGCGTGGAGCGTCTCGTCGGGGCCGAAGAGCTGCTCGGCGTGCTCCTCCCACTCCGCCCCGAGCGCCTGGCGCGCCTCCTCGACGAACGGCGACGGCGGCTGGAGCGCCCCGCGGTCGGAGTGCTCGGCGTACGCGAGCACGAGCCCGCGCGTCGCGCGCGTCATCGCCACCTGGAGCAGGCGCCGCATCTCGGCGACGTGCGCCGCGCGGGAGTCGGGGGGAAGGCGCTCGTGCAGCAGCGCGTCGGGCAGCGGCTCGTACGCGTGCCGGCGGGCGCCGGGCATCCGCGCGCTGTGCAGCCCGAGGACGAAGACGTGGTCGAACTCGCGCCCCTTCGCGCTGCGCATCGTCATGACCGCGACGCCGAGCGGCCCGCGCGCGCGGTCGGGCTCCTCCTCGCGCAGCCCCGCCTCGGCCACGGCGGCGATCGAGCGGGCGAACTCCCGCGGCGTGCCCTGCGGCGCGCGCCGGACGTAGTGCGCGGCGAGCTCGCCGAGCCGGGCGAGGTTCGTGAGGCGCTCGACGACGTCGGCGTTCGCGGCGAAGAGCTGCTGGCGGCGCAGCCCGAGCCGCTCGACGAGCCGGTGCACGAAGAGGTCGGGCCGCGTCGTGTCGAGCGCGCCCGCGAACTGCCGGTGGAGCTTGAGGAAGGCGAGGATGCGCTCGCGCGCCTCGGGCGGGAGCTGCGGCGACTCGGTGGCGGCGACGAGCGCGCCGACCATGTCGAGCTTGCGCCGCCGCGCGATCTGGATGCACCGCGCGAGGTCGGCCGCCCGCAGCTCGACCGGCGGCCGGGCCAGCGCGCGCACGGCGGCGTTGGCGTCGCTCGGGTCGACGAGCAGCCGCAGCCAGGCGAGCACGTCGCGCACCTCGGCGCGCTGGAAGAACGCCGCCGCGCCGACGACGCGGAAGGGGACCGCGCGCTCCTCGAGCGCCACCGACACCGCGTGGCCCTCGTTGCGCACCGAGCGCACGAGCACCGCGATGCGGTCCGGCCGCACGCCCTCGCGTATCAGCCGCTCGACGTCCGCCGCGACGCCCTGCGCCTGCGCGCGCTCGTTGGCGCAGCGCCAGAACGCGACGTCGCCGCCGGGCGCCGCCTCGACCGGCAGCTTCAGCCGGTCGGCCACCGGCGCGGTGACCGCCTGCGCCGCGCTGAGGATCCGCTGGCGCGACCGGAACGAGCGGTCGAGCGCGATGACGCGGGCCTGCGGTCGGGTCGCAGTGAAGCCGCGAAGGTTCTTCGTCGCCGCTCCGCGGAAGCGCTTGATCGCCGCGTCGTCGTCGCCCGCGACCGTGAGGCGCCCGTGCTCGCCGAGCAGGTCGATGAGCCGCAGGTGGGCGAGGTCGAGGTCCTCGTACTCGTCGACCAGCACGTGCTCGAAGCGGGCGCGGCAGCGGTCGCCCGCGGCCGGGTCGTCCAGCAGGTCGATCGCGCGCAGGACGAGATCGCCGACGTCGAGCGTCCCCTGCTCGGCGAGCAGCCGGTCGTGGTCGGCGAAGAGCTGCGCGAACTCGCGCTCGCGCTCCGCCGTCTCGCCCTCGAGCTGCTCGGCCCAGCGCGCGTAGTCGGCGGCGGTGACGAGCTCGAGCTTGCAGCGGTCGATCCGCTCGATGACCGAGGCGAGCAGCGCCGCGCGGTTGCCGAGGAAGTCGTGCCGGCGCAGCGTGAGCTGGTCGACCCGGTCGAGCAGGAGCGCGAGGCGGTCGGCCGCCGTCACCGGCACGAAGAACGGGTCGAGGCCGACGGCCGCGGGCTCCTCGCGCAGCAGCCGCGCCGCGAGGTCGGGGACGGTGTGGACCGCCAGCTCGCCGAACGGCTGCTCGAGCGCGTCCTCCACCTGCACGCGCAGGGCCGCCGCCGGCGCGGGCGACCCGCCGACGAGCAGGACGTCCTCCGGCGCGACGCCGTTCGCGGCGAGCCAGGCCGTGCGCTCGACGAGCACGCGCGTCTTCCCGGTCCCCGGCCCGCCGAGCACGAGCAGCGGGCCGCCGTCGTGCGTCACGGCCGCGCGCTGCGCGGGGGTGAGGGCGTCGAGGTCCCGGGGCACCGTCCTAGGATATGTCCAGGTGACAGGGCGCCCGGAGGCATTGTCGGCGGACTGGCTCGGAGCGTCCCGGAGGGCGACCGAGGCGTTGCGGGGCATCCTCCGCGATCGCCCGACGAGCCAGGAGCGCGTCGAGGAGACCGGCACCCGCGGCCAGGGCGGCGACGACACGCTCGTCATCGACGAGCAGGCCGAGGCCGCGATCTTCGCCGAGCTCGAGCGGCTGCACGACGGCGGGGCGCGGTTCAGCGCGCTGTCGGAGGAGCGGGGCAAGGTCGACTTCGGCTCGGACGACGTGCTCGTCGTCATCGACCCGATCGACGGCTCGATGAACGCCAAGCGCGGCCTCACGCACCACGCGATCTCGATCGGCGTCGCCGCCGGGGCGACGATGGGCGACATGGAGTTCGGCTACGTCTTCGACTTCGGGCCGGACGAGGAGTGGGTCGCGACGCGCGGCGCCGGCGTGCTGCTCAACGGGCAGCCGCTCCCCGATCCGCCGCCGCCCCGCTACGTCGACGGCCGCCTCGAGCTCGTCGCCATCGAGAGTGCCGACCCGCGCTGGATCGCCAAGCGGATGGACGAGCTGCTCGACCACGTCCACCGCGTCCGCGCGATGGGGACGATCGCCGTCGCCCTGTGCCAGGTCGCGCAGACCCGCGTCGACGGCATGGCGACGCTGTGGAAGACGCGCTCGGTCGACGCCGCCGCGGCCCAGCTCATCGTCCGCGAGAGCGGGGGCGTCGTCGCGTTCCCCGGCTG
>DASZDF010000233.1:0-3635 GCA_035942275.1 Solirubrobacteraceae bacterium
CGGCTACGCCACCGCGCGGCCGCAGTACCGCGAGGACCTCCTCGACGTCCAGCACGCCCACGGCTACGTGCCGGAGGTGATGGCCGAGCTCGGGATCGCCGGCCTGGCGATCAGCATCGCGTTGCTCATCGCGTGGATCCTCGCCGCGCGGGTCGCGATCGCCGCGGCGCGCGAGCCGGAGCGGGCGGGGCTGGTGACGCTCGCCGCCACCGCCGTCGTCCTCGGCGCGCACGCCGCGATCGACTGGACCTGGGCCATCCCCGGGACGGCCGTGATCGGCCTCGTGAGCGCGGGCTGGGTCGCGGGCCGCGGGCCCGAGGCGGTCCGCGCGCCCCGCGCGGCGATCGACTGGCGGAACGCGAGCCGCGTCGCACCCGCTGCCGCCGTCGTCCTGCTCGCGCTCTTCACGGCGTGGACCGTCTGGCAGCCGCTGCGCTCCAGCGACGCGTCCGACGCCGCGCTCACCGCGCTCGACCGCCGCGACCTCGAGACCGCCCGCGAGCACGCGCGCACCGCCCGCGACCGCAACCCGCTGAGCGTCGCGCCGCTGTTCGACCTCGCGACGATCGAGCAGGCCGCCGGCGACCCCCAGGCCGCGGAGCGCGCGCTCGAGGAGGCCGTCCGGCTCCAGCCCGCCAACTGGGTCCCGTGGATGCGGCTCACCGACCACCGGCTGTTCGAGCAGCAGGACGCGCAGGGCGCGCTCGAGGCCGTGCGCGTCGCGATCTACCTCAACCCGCGCTCGTGGGACGTCACGCAGCGCTACTTCGACGTGACCCGGCGCGTGAGCGGAGCGGTCGCGCCCGGTGCCGCGCCGTGACGCGCGCGCTGCTCGCCGCCCTGCTCGCGCTGCTGGCCCTCGCCGCCCCTGCGGCGGGGAGCCCGCGCCAGGAGGCGATGTTCCAGGACGACGATCACCTGACCTACCCGGCCGACGACGCGAAGGTGGAGCGCACGCTCGACGAGCTGCGCGCGCTGGGGGTCGACCGCGTGCGGATCACCGTCGTCTGGCGCGCGATCGCGCCCGGCAACGACCAGGACCGCAAGCCCGCGTTCGACGCCGCCGACCCGACCGCGTATCCACCGGCGGCCTGGGCGAACTACGACCGCGTCATCCGGCTCGCGGCCGAGCGCGGCATCGGCGTGAACCTCAACGTCACCGCGCCCGCGCCCGACTGGGCGACCGGAAGCCCGGAGCGCGAGGACATCGACGACGTCTACGCCCCCGACCCCGTCGAGTTCGGCAACTTCGTGAAGGCCGTCGCCACGCGGTACTCCGAGGTCGACTACTGGTCGCTCTACAACGAGCCCAACCAGGGGGCGTGGCTGAGCCCGCAGTGGGTCCGCCGCGACGGCGGGGCGTGGGAGGAGGCCGCGCCGAGGCTCTACCGCGAGCTGGTCGACGCCGCCTGGACCGCCCTCCAGGCCACCGGCCACGGCGACGACACGATCCTCATCGGCGAGACCGCGCCGAAGGGGCTGCGCACCAACCGCGGCGAGACGCGCTCGATCGACGCGCTCCGCTTCCTCCGCCGCCTGTACTGCGTCGACGACAACCTGCTCCTCCTCCGCGGCCGCGACGCCACGCAGCACGGCTGCCCCACGAGCGACGCGAAGGACGCCTTCCCCCGCGAGCACCCCGCCCTCTTCGAGGCGACCGGGTACGCGCACCACCCGTACGAGCTGATCTTCGCGCCGACCACGAAGCCCTCGTGGCCCGACTGGGCGACGACCGGCAACCTGCCGACGCTCCAGAGCTACCTGAGGCGCCTGCACGGCCGCTACGACCGGCGCGGCGGCCTGCCGCTCTACCTCACCGAGTACGGCTACCAGACCAACCCGCCCGACCGCGTCGGCGTGACGTGGGCCCAGCAGGCCGCCTACCTCAACCAGGCCGAGTACATCGCGTACCGCAACCCCGGCGTGCGGGCGCTCGCGCAGTTTTTGCTCGTCGACGGCGGCGACCCGGTGACCCGCACGTTCCAGACCGGCCTGCGCACCAACGGCGGGAAGGCGAAGCCGTCGCATCGCGCCTACCGCTTCCCCATCCACGTCGTCCGCCGCGGCCGGCGCATGACCGTGTGGGGGCTGGCGCGCCCGGCCCCCCGCGACGGCCGCCCCCGGTACACGATCGAGTTCCGCCGCCGCGGATCGTCGCGCTGGCGGCGCATCGCGAGCGCCCGCGGCAGCGCCGGCGCCGGCTACGTCACGAAGCGGCTGCGCGCCCCCGGGAACGGGGCGATCAGGCTGCGGTGGGAGCAGCTGACGAGTCGCGCTGTGACGGTGCCCGCGCGTCACCGCTGATCACGCGGACGGATCGTCCTGGCGCGGCGTCAGCAGCCCGAGGCTCGCGAGCCCCGCGCTGATCTCGCTGATCGGGAGGAGGAGGGCGTGCCCCGGGCCGGGGTCATGCGCGAACGCCATCGCGACGACCTTCCCGGACCGCGCGACCACCGGCGCGCCGGCGTGGCCCGGCTCCGTCCGCATCGCGCATCGCAAGAGCGTGTAGGTCTCGGCGTCCGGGCCGAGCGGCACCTGCTCGAGTCCGATGACGTGCCCGCGGCTCGTCGACCACCCGCTCCTCCCGAATCCGAGGTAGACCAGCTCCTGCTCCATGTACGCGGTGGCGTCGCGGTCGTCGAGCGTCAGCGCAGGTGGCCCGGACATCGCGGGCCGAAGCACCGCGATGCCGTCGGCGACGCCGACGACCTCGCATTCCACGACGTCACCGTCTCGCGTCGCGATCTGCATCGTGGCCGCCGGGTCGACGGCGACGTCGATCGTGAGCACGAGACCGTCCTCCGCGAAGACGAAGCCGGTTCCCCGCGCCTCCCCAGCGCCGCTAACGACCTTGACGACGGACGCCCGCAGCACGTTGAAGATCGCGGCCAGCGACTGCTCCGCCACGACGGCCGCGTCCGCGTCGGAACCGCTGGCGATCCGCGAGAGCGCCGAGACCGACGCGTCGTCGCGGAACATGCTCGCGAGCTTCGCCGCCAGCTCCGCGTTCCCAAGCGCGCTGATGGCGATCAGTGCCGTCTCCCTCCCGACGGGGTCGGTCGACTGCAGGTCGGCATGAAGCCGGCGACGGTCTGGACCTGCTGGACTGCCACCTCACGCTCGGACTGCGCCGCCTGCGTCTTGCTCTGGCGGTCGTTGTAGACGTAGGTCGCGAAGGCGCCGATCAGCGCGACGAGCAGGCCTGAGACGAGCCCCGCGATGGACGAGAGCTTGTCCCACGCGTCCTTCTCGTTCGGCTTCTCCGTGGCCGCGTTCGCGCTCAGATCGTCGACCCGCTCGCGCAGCGCAGCGATCTCGGACGCCGGTGCCGCGGGTTCCGTCGCGGCGCCCTGACCGGCCGCGGGGGACGGGACGACGACGCAGAGCAGGAGACCCGCGACGGCCGCTGCCCGGGCGCCGCGCATCAGGCTGCGGTCGGAGCGGCTGACGAGTCGCGCTGTGGCGGTGCGGGCGCGTCGATGAGCTCCGGCGGCAGCGCGCCGTGGCGCTGCAGGTCGCACACGCGCGTCAGCAGCGCCTCGTACTGGTCGGGCACGGCGTCCCACTAGTAGCGCCGCGCACGCTCGCGCGCCCGGCGCCGGTACTCGGCGACGAGGCCCGGGGCGTCGAAGAGG
>DASZDF010000234.1:0-7169 GCA_035942275.1 Solirubrobacteraceae bacterium
ACGTCGACGCCGGAGAACCACAAGTTCGGCACGGTCGGCAAGCCGCTGCCGGGCGTCGAGTTCAAGATCGCCGAGGACGGCGAGATCCTCATCAAGGGCCCGAACATCTTCAAGGGCTACCACAAGAACGCGGACGCCTCGTTCGGCGCCGTCGAGGACGGCTGGCTGCACACCGGCGACCTCGGGTCGATCGACGAGGACGGCTACATCTCGATCACGGGGCGCAAGAAGGACATCATCATCACCGCCGGCGGCAAGAACCTCACGCCGGCGAACTTCGAGAACGACATGAAGCAGACGCGCTGGGTCAGCCAGTGCGTCATGCACGGCGACCGCCGCCCGTTCCCCGTCGCGCTGATCACGCTCGACGAGGAGGAGATCGTCCCGTGGGCCGAGAAGGAGGGCCTCCCGACGGACGTCTCGGAGCTGGCCGAGCACCCGAAGGTGCGCGAGCTCATCCAGGCGGAGGTCGATCGCGTCAACGAGAAGTACGCCCAGGTCGAGCAGGTCAAGAAGTTCGTGATCCTCGACCACGACCTCTCGCAGGAGACCGGCGAGCTGACGCCGACGCTGAAGGTCAAGCGCAACATCGTCAACGAGAAGTACGCCGGCCTCTTCGACCAGCTGTACGGCGGCTAGGCCGCCCCGTCCACGAGCCTGCGCGAGCCGAGCGGCTCGCGCAGGCGGACGAGCGCGAGGCCGGGAAGGCCGATCGCGATGCAGTACCGCTCCGGGTCGCTCCCGGCCGGGCGCCCGGTCCTCAGCGTGATCGTCACCGCGTCGGCGCCCTCCTGCGCGTCGACGCCCTCGAACGCGTTGCAGTGCGGGACCCCCGAGGTCCACGCGACGCCGATCGTGCGACCGTCGGGGCTGACCGGCACCGCGCGCTCCCACTTGAAGGGGCGGGCGCCGTCGGTCGGCCGCGGGCGCAGGATCGGGCCGGGGAGGACCGCGCGCTCGCCCACGGGGACGCCGAAGCGGACGCGCAGCTCCCGGGGCACCTCGCGCCCGCACCGGCGACGCGAGGGCAGCTCGAGCCTCACCAGCGCGAGGGCGACCTCGCCGGCGATCTGCGTGCGCCGGACCCGCGTGCGAACGCACGACGGGAGCGGCCGCAGGCCGACGCGGACGACGGCGGGGTCGGCGGTCGGGCGGACGAAGCGGAACGTCTGAAGCGGGTACGGGACCTCGCGCTCGTCCGCCCTCGCCGGCGGCTCCTCGCCGAGCGTCACGACCGTCCCGCGGGCGACCGCGGTGCCGGGCGCCGGACGCTGGCCCGTCACGAGCGCGGGCGCCTGCGGCGACGCGGGCTCGCCCTCCGGGGGACCGTCGCCCTCGCGCCAGCGCAAGCCGTACGCGGCGAGCAGGTGCTGCGCCTCGCCCGCCTGCATGGCCCGCACGTCGGGCACGCGGACCGTCTCCGCGCGGTCCTCGCCGCCGCCGCAGCCGGCGAGCGCCAGGAGGGACAACGGGAGTGCGCGCGCGAGCGCCATCGCGTCCACTACGTGCAGGGTGGCAGGTGCGTCACGGGTACTCTGCTCGGGTGCGCACCGACCCCACCGACACCGGCGGCCTGTTCATCAGCCGCCGCCCGGGCACGCGGCCGGTGCGCTACCGCGAGGTCCCGGACCGCAAGCAGGGCCCGCGCCGAGCGGTCGACGCGATCGTCGCCGGCGGCATCCTCTTCTTCATGGGCCTCGTCGCGTGCTGCTTCTGGGGCCCGATCCCGATGGCGTGGCTCTGGGTCGGCGCGCAGATCAAGTACCACACGGACTCGGTCAGCATCGGCATCTTCGTCGCGTTCCTGGGGATGATCCTGACGCTGCTCGCGGGCCTCGCGCTCATGCGGCGGCTCGACCAGTTCTGGATCCTCGTACGCCGCGCCGCGGGGCACGACCAGCGCAAGGGCGTCATCGGGCCGGTGTTCGCCGTCGCCGCGGTCGTGGGCGTGACGCTGTTCACCATCTGGCTCGTGCTCATCGCGGGCCTGTCCCCGTCGCTCGCCCCCACCGAGTAGTGGGCCTGCTGGACTACTACAAGCGCTTCGAGGCCCTCTCGGACGAGGAGGTCACCGAGGAGCTGAAGCGCCAGTCCGCGGAGCGCAAGGCGAAGGCGCTCGAGCGCGTCGAGCCCGTCGACCTGTCGCGGACGACGTGGCCGGGGCTGCCGCATCCCTACGTGGTCAACTCGATCACGTACGCGGCGCGGCGCGGGCTCAACCGCTACGCCGACCCGCACGCCGCGGAGCTGCGCGCCGAGATCGCGCACCGGCACGGGGTCGAGACCGGCCGCGTCGTCGTGGGGAACGGGGCGGCGCAGCTGCTGGCCTCGGCGGCGACCGTCCTGCTCGAGCCGCTCGACGAGCTCGTCACCGCCTGGCCGTCGTACCCGCTGTATCCGCAGCTCGCGCGGCGGGCGCACGGGCACGCGGTGCCGGTGCCCGGCTTCGGCGCCGACCGCCTGCTCGCCGCGGTCAACGACCGCACGCGGATCGTCGCCGTCTGCAACCCGAACGATCCCACCGGCGAGCTGATGAGCCTCGAGGAGCTGGACCACCTGCTCGGCTCGCTGCCCGAGCGCGTCGTGGTCTTCCTCGACGAGGCGCTCGTCGAGTACGCCGACCGGATGCCCGACGACGGCAGCCTCGGCCTGCTCGCGCGCCACGAGCGGCTGCTCGTGTTCCGGACGCTGTCGAAGGCGTGGGGGCTCGCCGGCCTGCGCTGCGGCTACGTCATCGGCCCGGACGGCTCGCAGGCGCTGCTCGAGCAGCTCGAGCCGGACCTCGGCGTCGACGAGCTCGCCCAGGCCGGCGCGCTCGAGGCCCTGCGGTCGACCGGCGCGCGCGTCGCCCGCGGGATCGAGACCGTGCGCGTCCAGCGCGAGCGCGTCGTCGAGGCGCTGCGCGACGGCCCCGTCGAGGTCCAGCCCTCGCAGGCGAACGTGCTCTGGATGCGCGCCAAGGGGATGGACGGCGCCGAGCTCGCGCGACGCCTGGAGCTCCACGGCGTGATCGTCCAGCCCGGCGGAGCGATCGGCGAGCCCGGCCACATCCGAGCGAGCGTCCACCTCCCACAGCACGCCGAGCGCCTCATGCACGCGCTGGAGCAGGAGACCGGTGCGAAGAATCCCAGCTGACCGTCGGTATCCGACGGCAAAACAGGATCCTAGGCCGAGAGCGCGCGCCACAACGCTCGCGGCCCTCGCCATCCTCGTAGCCCTCAGCCCGATCGCGTCCCAAGCGACGGCGAAACCGAGCGCCGCCGCGAGCGAAGCGCCGCGAGCAAGAGCCGCCGTCGTGGGAGGCGGGACCGTCCCGCCGGGCGCATACCCCTGGATCGTCGCGATGTCGCGCGGCTGCGGCGGGACGCTCGTCGCGCCGGACCGCGTCCTCACCGCGGGACACTGCGTGGAGGACCTCCGCGTCGACAGCCTGCGCCTCTACGTCGGCGCGCGCCAGCGCCGGCGCGGCGCGCTGCGCTACGACGGCATCGAGGTCGGCGCCCTCGACGTCGCCACGCATCCCGGCTACCGCTCGCTCGACGGCGGCGGCCCGGCGAACGACGTCGCGCTCCTGCGGCTGTCGGAGCCGGTCGAGGGCGTGCCGCCCGTCGCGCTCGCGACGCCCCTGGACGCCGGCGCGTACGCCGCGGACACGCCGGCGCTCGTGCTCGGCTGGGGGGTCACCCGCACCGACCGCCGCGACCCGCCGCTCGCGCTCGGCCTGCGGTCCGGGCGGCTGCGCGTCCTCTCGGACCGCTTGTGCTCGCGCACCTACGGGACCGGCGAGGGCGGCGGCTACCGCAGCAGCGTGATGCTGTGCGCGCGCAGCCACAACGCGTTCCGGCGCCCGAACACGTCGCCGTGCGTCGGCGACAGCGGCGGCCCGCTGATCACGGAGGCGGGCCTCCAGGTCGGGGTCGTCAGCTTCGGCATCTCGTGCGGCGCGCTGCGCGAGCCGACGGTGTTCGCCGAGGTCGCGGGCCTGCGCCCGTTCATCGACGATCCCGAGCCGGTGTGGGCGCCGCAGCCCGAGGGCCGGCCCGTCGTCTCGGGCCGCATCGCGGCCGGGAACGTCGTGAGCTGCGAGCCGCCGCCGTTCCGCAACGGCGTCCAGCGCCTGCGCTACCGGTGGGGCGTCAACCGCCTGCTCGTCGCGACCGGCCGCCGCGTGCGGATCACGCGCAGCGCCGTCGGCAAGGTCCTCCAGTGCCGGGTGGTCGCCGAGAACGACGGCGGCTCGACGCCGAGCGTCGCCTCGCCGCGCATCCGCGTCGCCCGCGGCTGACGCGCGCTACTCGCTCGCGCTCTGGCGCAGCAGCGCGCCGGTCGTCTGCTCGAGGATCTTGCGCCACGCGCGCGTCTTCTCCCGCTCGACCGCGAAGTGCTTGACGACCTTGCGCACGCGCGTCGCCGAGATCTCGATGCCGTGGCGCTCGCACACCTCGCGGAAGCTCTCGTAGTCGGACGCCAGCTTCAGCGTCACCGACTGGAACCCGTGCTTGGCGATCTGCACGCGCTTCGTGAAGTTCATGATCGACGTCTGGAACATCAGCTCGTCGTTCGGCTCGGGCTCGATGAGGACGATGTCGACGCCGGGATAGCGCTCCTCCCACCGCCGCGCCATCTCGTGCAGGCGCTGGTAGGCCATGAGCTTGAACGTCTGGTAGCCGATCTGCGGGAGGCCCATGGCGCTGATCCGCTGCTTCGAGCCGGCGGAGTCGTTGACGAACGGCACGAGCGGGTTCACGACCACGATGAACTTCGCGCCGTTCTCGACGGCGATGTCGAGGTTCGTCGTCGAGACGATGCCGCCGTCGATCAGCTCGCGGCCCTTGACCTCGACGGGCGAGTAGACCATCGGGAGCGCGGTCGAGGCGCGGACCGCCGTCGAGATCGGCACGTCGTCCCAGCCCTCGCCGCCGAAGACGATGCGCTCGCAGGTGTCGAGGTCGGTCGCCGTCAGGTAGAGCTGCGGCTCGAGCAGGCGGAAGTCGTCGCTGCGGTCGGGGTCGGAGAGGACGTCGCGGATGTAGCGCTGCACGCCGCCGCCGCTGTAGATGCCCGACGGCATGGCCTCGCCGAGGCTCAGCATCACGTCCATCAGCGAGATCTGGCCGAGCTGGGGCGCCACCTCCCGGGCGAGGCTCAGCGCCTTGAACGGCAGCTTGATGCCCGCGCGGGCGTACTCGAGGAGGTTCGGGCGCAGCAGCGTGCCGACGTCGATGTCGCGGAACGGCGTCGGGACCTGCTGGTTGACGACCCGCATCATCTCCTCGGGCGTCACGCCGTTGGCGGCGAGCGCGGCGACGAACGACCCCGCCGACGTGCCGACGTAGATGTCGAACTGGTTGACGGTGCGGTTGACCGAGAGCAGGTCGAGCGCGCGCAGGGCGCCGATCTCGTAGACCGCGCCGGTGAACCCGCCGCCCCCGAGCACGAGCGCGGTCTTCGAGCGCCGCGGCCGCCGGCGGCCGCCCTTGCCCCGCCCGGCGTCGAGCTTGACGACGTTGTCCATCGCACCCGGGAGTGTAGGCGTCCTTCCGGCAGGCACCGCTCCGGTCCGCGTCCTCTGGTGTCATACAGGCGTGCGTCGCAGACTGGGGGGATTCGCCGCGCTGGCGGTCGCGCTCGTCGCCGCGCCGCCGGCCGCGGCGCTCGACGAGCAGCAGGTCCGCTCGCGGGTCGTGCGCGCGCTCGCGCAGGCGGGCCCCGCCACCGGGGCGTACGCGAAGAACCTCGAGACCGGCGAGGAGCTGGTCTCCGTCCGCCCCGACAGCGGGCGGATCCCGGCGTCGGTGGAGAAGGTGTTCGTGACCGCCACCGCGCTGCTGCGCTGGGGCCCGGACGCCCAGCTCTTCACGCGCGTGGTCAGCGCTTCGGAGCTCCAGGCGGACGGGACGCTGCGCGGCAACCTCTGGCTCGTCGGCGGCGGCGACCCGACGCTGACCGACGCCAAGCTCGCGGACCTCGCCGCGAACGTCCACGGCAACGGGGTGCGCCGCGTGCGCGGCGGCGTCCGGGCCGACGACACGCTGTTCGACCGCCGCCGCGGGACGCCGCGCACGAACTTCGCGCCCGACGGGGACCTCGGCGGCCGCCTCGGCGCGCTGCTGGTCGGCCGCGGCTTCCAGCCCGACCCGGCCGGGCACGTCGCGAACCGCTTCGCGCGGCTCGTGCGCGCGCAGGGCGTCCTCGTCGAGGGCCCGACCGGCAAGAGCCGCGCCCCCGACGAGGAGCTCGCCTCCGAGCTCGGCTCGATGCCGTCGCCGCCGATGGCCGACCTCGTCCGCGCGACGCTCGTCCCGTCCGACAACTTCCTCGCCGAGATGCTGCTGAAGGGCCTCGGCGCCGGCTTCGGCGGCGGCGTCGGGACGACGGGCTCCGGCGCGCAGATCGTCAGGCAGACGCTGCGGCCGTACGGGATCACGCCGCGCATCGTCGACGGCTCCGGCCTCAGCCGCTCGAACAGCACGACGCCACGCGAGGTCGTCCGGCTCTTCGAGCGCATGGAGGACCAGCAGCTCGCGGCGACGTGGCGCAGCTCGCTCGCGGTCGCGGGCCAGACCGGCACGGTGCACGACCGCATGCGCCGGACGCCCGCGGCGGGCCGCTGCCGCGTGAAGACGGGCACGATCGACGGCGTCTCGAACCTCGCGGGGATCTGCGACACGCACGGCGGCGTGGTCGGCTTCGCGTGGCTGATGAACGGCGTCCAACCGTACGGCGCGCGCCGCCTCCAGGACCGAATGACGGCCGCGCTCGCCCGCTACGAGGGCTGAAGCAGCTCGAGCAGCCCGTCCTCGTCGAGGACCGGGACGCCGAGGCGCTCCGCCTTCTCGAGCTTCGACCCCGCGGCCTCTCCGGCGACGACGTAGTCGGTCTTCTTCGACACCGAGGACGTGACGCGGCCGCCGGCGGCGAGGATGCGCTCGGTCGCCTCCTCCCTCGTCAGGTTGGGGAGCGTGCCCGTGAGCACGAGCGTCTTGCCGCTCAGCACGCCCTCGCCGGGCGGGGCGCCCTCGCTCTCGAGCTTGAGGCCCAGCTCCTTCAGGTCGCGCACCAGCTCGAGCATGTCGGGGTCCCGGAACTGGTCGTGGATGAGGGCGGCGACCTTCGGCCCGATGCCGGGCGTCTCCGCGATCTCGTCGGCGGAGGCGTTCGCCAGGGCC
>DASZDF010000235.1:0-5143 GCA_035942275.1 Solirubrobacteraceae bacterium
CCCGCGCGCGAGGTGGCGTTCTCGAGCTACGCCGTCCCGACGATCCTCGGCGAGCTCAAGCGCCACTTCCGCGACCGGACGTGGTCGGTCCGCGTCCCCCGCGACCTCCAGGAGCTGGCGCTGAAGGTCGACAAGGCGGTCGGCACACTCAGCCGCGACCTGCGCCGCCAGCCCTCGGTCGACGAGATCGCCGCCGCCGTCGACGCGGGGGAGGAGGACGTGCTCGAGGCCCTCGAGGCGGCCGGCGCCTACCGCGCCACGTCGTTCGACGCGCCCCGCAGCTCGGACGAGGAGGGCGGCGACAGCCTCGCCGACGCTCTCGGGACGACCGAGGCGGGCTTCGGCCTCGCCGAGCAGCGCGCGACGCTCGAGCGCCTGATGGCCGCGATCACGCCGCGTGAGCGCGAGGTTTTGAGGCTGCGGTTCGTCGAGGACCTGACGCAGGCCGAGATCGGCGAGCGCATCGGCGTCTCCCAGATGCAGGTCTCGCGCCTCATCCGCCAGTCGCTCGCGCGCCTGCGGACCGCCGGCCTCGCCGCCGAGCGCCACCTCCCCGGCGGGTCGAGCGAGTAGTGGCCAAGGCGGCGATCCTCGACGTCGACGGCACGCTCGTCGACACGAACTACCAGCACGCGCTCGCGTGGTTCCGCGCGTTCCGCCAGCACGGGTTCGTCGTCCCCATCTGGACGATCCACCGCGCGATCGGCATGGGGGGCGACCAGCTCGTCCCGCACCTCATCGGCGAGGAGAAGGCCGAGGAGGTGGGCGACGACCTGCGCGCGGCCGAGAAGCCGCTCTTCCGGGCGATGATCGACGAGTGCGAGCCGCTCGAGGGGGCGCGCGACCTGATCTCCGACCTCCGCGGGCGCGACAAGACGGTGATCCTCGCCAGCTCCGCGAACGAGCAGGACATCGGCCACTACCTCGACCTGCTCGACGCCCACGAGCTCGCCGACGACTGGACGACCTCCGACGACGTCGAGCGGACCAAGCCGGAGCCCGACCTCGTCAAGGCGGCGATCGAGAAGGCGGGCACCGACGACGCGGTCATGGTCGGCGACACGACGTGGGACATCGAGGCGGCCCGCCGCGCGGGCATCGCGACGATCGCCGTGATGACCGGCGGGTTCTCGGCCGACGAGCTGCGCGAGGCCGGCGCGGCGCAGGTCTTCGAGTCGATCGAGGAGTTGCGGCAGCGCATCGGCGAGACGGCCCTCGGGTAGGCCGAGAGCATGGGAATCACCGACAAGATCACGGGCCGCTTCAAGAAGGCCGCCGGCGACCTCACCGACGACGCCTCGCTGCGACGCGAGGGCCGTCAGGAGGAGCGCAAGGGCGAGGCGAAGGACGAGCTCGGCCGCGCGCAGGAGAAGGCCGACGCCAAGGCCGACGAGGTCGCCGACCTCGAGCGCAAGACCTGATGCCGGCCACTCTCGAGGTGCCGCAGCCGGTCGAGCCGGCGCAGCCCGCGGTGCCCGAGACGCCGAGCGTCCCGACGGCGCCCGACACGCCCGGGACCCCGGACGAGCCGGTCACGCCCGCGGTGCCCGAGGCGCCGACGGTGCCGACCGACCCGCCGACGGAGCCCGAAGTCCCCGCCGACCCCGCGGACTAGGCGAGCCCCTCCACCTCGAACTCGCGAAGGAAACCCTCGAACAGCCGGCGGTGGCCCTCCTCGTCGCGGAGGATCGCGATCACCATGTCGTTGGTCACCGGGTCGATGCCCTCGGTGGCCTCGATGATCGCGTTGTAGTGCTCGATCGCGCCGGTCTCGGCCTCGATCACGCCCTTGATCACGTGCACGATGTCGGTCTGCTGCTCGGGCGGCTGGAGGAACGTCTGCTCGGCGGCGAAGTCGAGCGAGCCGGGGACGACGCCGTAGAGCTCCTTGATGCGCTTCGCGAACTCCTGCGCATGGCCGAGCTCCTCCTGGATGTCCTGCTGGAGGGACTCGATGACCTCCTGCGCGCGCAGGCCGTCGGGGTTCGTCGAGTTGGCGATGTAGCTCATCACCGTCTCGATCTCCATCCAGTAGGCCTTCGTCAGGAGCGCGATGATCTGCTCGCGCTGCGGGCGCTTGTCGTCCGAGAGGATGCCCTGGGCAGCGGAGCGGGCGGGTGCTGTGGTCATGCCTCTTGACTGCCCCGAAACGCGCGGCGGTACGCGGTGGGGGTCGTCTGCACGGCGCGGCCGAAGTGCTCGCGCAGGCCGGTCGCGGTGCCGAAGCCCGCGCCGGCGGCGACGGCCTCGACGGGCAGGTCCGTCTGCTCGAGCAGGCGCCGGGCGTGGGCGACGCGCTGGTCGATCAGCCAGCGCAGCGGCGTCGTGCCGGTCTCGGCCCGGAAGCGGCGCGCGAACGACCGCTCGCTCATCAGCGCGTGGCGCGCCATCGCCGCGACGGTCAGCGGCTCGTCCAGCCGCGCGAGCGCCCACGCGCGCGTGGCCTCGAGCCCGTCGGCGTCCGACGCGGGGAGCGGCCGGTCGACGAACTGGGCCTGGCCGCCGCTGCGGTGCGGCGCGACGACGATCCTGCGCGCGACCGCGTTGGCGACCTCCGCGCCGTGGTCCTGCCGCACGAGGTGGAGGCAGAGGTCGATCCCGGCCGCGACGCCGGCCGACGTCAGGATCCGCCCCTCGTCGACGTAGAGGACGTCCGGGTCGACGTCGACGCGCGGGTACAGCGCGGCGAGGCGCGGCGCGTCGTACCAGTGCGTCGTCGCGCGCCGGCCGTCGAGGAGTCGCGCGGCGGCGAGGACGAAGGCGCCGGTGCAGATCGAGACGAGCCGGCCGTCGAAGGACCGCAGCGCGTCGAGCGCCTCGGGCGGCCAGTCGCGGGTCACCTCCGCGTGGCCGGGCACGATCACCGTGTCCGCCCGCTCCAGCGCGTCGAGCCCGTGGGAGGCGACGATCGAGAACCCCGTCGAGGTCGGCACCTCGCCGGGCGCCGGGGTCGCGACCGCGAACGCGTAGCGGCGGCGCTCGGTCCGGTGCCCGAAGACCTGCGCGGGCGTGGCGAGGTCGAACGCGACGACCCCACCGAAGACGAGCGCGACGACGGTGTGCATGGCGGGATTCTTGCGCAGAACGTCGATCCTGCCACTGGCGCGCAGGCGCCCGCCCCGCGACGATGCGGGGCATGCGAATCGAGATCGTTCTCTACGACGGCTTCGACGAGCTCGACGCGATCGGGCCGTTCGAGGTGCTCCGCAACGCCCAGACCGTGGTCGAGGACCTCGACGTCGTGCTCGTCGGCGCGCAGGGCGCCGGAGAGGTCACGGCGTCGCACGGGCTGCGCGTCGCGGTCGACGGCGGGCTCACCGGCGGCGCCGACCTCGTCCTCGTCCCCGGCGGGGGCTGGAACGACCGCGCCCCGCAGGGCGCGCGCGCCGAGGCCGAGCGCGGCGAGCTGCCGCGGCGCCTGGTCGAGCTGCACGACGGCGGCGCCCGCGTCGGCTCGGTGTGCACGGGCGGGATGCTCCTCGCCGCCGCCGGGCTGACCAAGGGGCGGCCGGCGACGACCCACCACGGCGCGCTCGACGATCTGCGCGCGAGCGGCGCCGAGGTGATCGACGCCCGCGTCGTCGACGACGGCGACGTCATCACCGCGGGAGGCGTGACGTCCGGCATCGACCTGGCGCTCTACCTCGTCGAGCGCGAGTGGGGCGAGCGGCTCGCGGACGGGATCGCGCGCGAGATGGAGTTCGAGCGCGACCGCCGCGTGTGGCGGCGCGAGGCGGTCGCGTAGGGCCGGGCGCCGCCGGGCACCGCAACATCCCGTGCGCCCGGAAGGCATCGCGGCGTCATCGGGGTACTTTAGTCGGGCCATGCCTCGCGCGATCTGGACCGGCGCCGTCTCCTTCGGGCTCGTCAACGTGCCCGTGAAGCTGTACTCCGCGGTGCAGCGCAAGACCGTGCGCTTCAACCAGCTCGACTCCGAGGGCAACGTCCGCATCCAGCAGAAGCGCGTGAACCCCGTCACCGGCGACGAGGTCCCGTACGACCGGCTCGTCAAGGGCTACGAGATCGCGCCCGGGTCCTACGTCGTCGTCGAACCCGACGAGCTCGAGGCGCTCGAGCCGCGCAAGACGAAGACGATCGACATCCTCGACTTCGTCGACCTCGAGGAGATCGACCCGATCTTCTACGACCACCCGTACTACCTGGCGCCTGGCGCTGGCGGGTCGAAGCCGTACAAGCTGCTGCTCGAGGCGATGCGCGACACCAACAAGGTCGCGATCGGCACCGTGGTGATCCGCCAGAAGCAGGCTGTCGTCGCGCTGCGGCCGTCCGGCGACGTCCTCCAGATGGCGACGCTGATCTACGCCGACGAGATCGTGCCCGCCGACCGCCTCGACGACCTGCCGGACGAGGACATCGAGATCGCCGAGCGCGAGCTGGCGATCGCCAAGCAGCTCGTCGAGTCGCTCGCCGCGGAGTGGGATCCCGCCCGCTACAAGGACGAGTACCGCGAGAAGGTCATGCAGCTCATCGAGAGCAAGGCCGCCGGCGAGGAGGTTGCCGTGCAGCCCGACACCGAGGAGGCCGCGCCGGTGCCCGACCTCATGTCGGCGCTGAAGGCCTCGCTCGAAGCGGTCCAGACCCGCGATGGCAAGGGCGAGAAGGAGCCCAGCCAGCCGGGCAAGGCGAAGAAGCCGGGGACGCGCAAGCGCGCCGCATCCGCCACGAAGCGCAAGACGCCCGCCAAGAGCGGGTAGGTAAACGGGCCCACCCGCCCGTGCCTCCCGCCATCCGCCTCAGACGCTCCGACCCCGCAGGGCCGGGGATCCGCCGCCGCCGCCGCGGCAAGGGCTTCGAGTACCTCGACGCGGCCGGGACCAAGGTCGACGACCCCGAGCTCCTCCAGCGGATCAACGAGCTCGTCATCCCGCCGGCCTGGCAGGAGGTGTGGGTCTGCCCGTACCCCGGCGGCCACATCCAGGCGACCGGCGTCGACGCTCGCGGCCGCAAGCAGTACCTCTACCACCCGAAGTGGCGCCAGCGCCGCGACCAGGAGAAGTTCGACGACATGATCCGCTTCGCGCGCTCGCTGCCCGCGATGCGCGACGCGGTCGAGCGCGACCTGCGCTCCGAGCCGCTCTCCGCCGAGCAGGTCCTCGCCTGCGCCGTGCGCCTGCTCGACAAG
>DASZDF010000236.1:0-2850 GCA_035942275.1 Solirubrobacteraceae bacterium
GGCCGCCAGGTTCCCGCGGGTGAACGGATACGCCCCGGGCGCCTCGACCTCGCGGTCGGGGACGTCCTCGGGGAAGTAGCACGGCTTCAGCGGGATCCCGGAGTGCGTCGTGCGGGGCTCGGTCGCGCCGGGCTGGTCGGCGAAGCGCGCGGCCATCCGGTCGTAGTCGGCCTGCCAGCGCGTCGCGGCGTCCGACGCGGCGCGCTCGTCGGAGTCGAGCATGGCACCGCATGATCCCGGAGATCCCGGCCCCGCGCGACGTTCGAGCCTCGAGGCGGCGTGTCGAACCCCGAGACCGCGACGGCCCGCCGAGGCGGGCCGTTGAGCGCGGCCGGGGAGCGACCCCGGCCGGCGCG
The DNA here is from genome assembly GCA_035942275.1 of Solirubrobacteraceae bacterium. Taxonomy (GTDB): domain Bacteria; phylum Actinomycetota; class Thermoleophilia; order Solirubrobacterales; family Solirubrobacteraceae; genus CADCVT01. The sequence goes on from DASZDF010000236.1 coordinate 357, forward strand.
AGTGGCAATCGCGCGATCCCGAACGCGGGCGGGCGGCCGTTACGGCCGCGCCCCGGAGGAGCGCGGCCCGCGCCGGGAAAGGCCGGGCGCGCCTGGCAGTGGAGACGGTGGGAATCGAACCCACGTCCGCAGTCGCACAGAAGGCAGTGTCTACGAGCGTAGCCGGCACTCTGGTTCTCGCTCCCGGGTTGCCGTGCCGGCGGGGTTCCCGGGAGCCAGCTTCCTTAGGTGTTCCCCGGTCGGCGGAAGCGGTCCTTCCGGGGTGAGCCCGCGTTCTGATACCGGATCCCCCACGGCGGGCGGGCGGGGGGCGGTACCTCACTCACCTAGTCGTGTGACTAAGCAGCGAGGGCGTACTCGTGAGAGTCCGCACGTATGGTTTTCCGGCGGTTTTACGAGGCCAGCCGGAACCTCGACTCGCGACTGCCCCTATGGATTCGACCACGTCGAAGCCTGTCGTCCCCAGGGGCTATGTGATGCCCTCAGTGTAGTCGGTTCTCAGGACCGCTTCCGAAGCTCGCGCGCCGCCTCGGTGCTGCTCTTCTGCCCCGTGAGCGCGGTCGCGCCGAACACGATCCGGTACTCGCCGGCCTCGCGCGGGCGCTCGAAGCGGACGCGGAACGTCCCGCGCCGGCCGCCGAGCGTCGCGGCGTCGACGGGCTCGTCGTCGCGGTAGAGGGTCGCACGGATCGTCGAGCGCTTCGAGACGAACACGCGCCCCTCGACGATGCTCTTCGTCACGACGATGCGCGGCGTGCCGAAGCGGACAGGCTCGGTCTCGTAGACCGCGAAGCTCTCCGCCATGCCGCAGAACGGCTCGCCGCCGATGCGGGTGCACAGCGTCTCGAGGAAGCCGCGGAAGAGGCGGTGGTAGTGGAGGTCGGACTCGTCGCCCTTCGTCGTGCCGGGCTCGTGGTAGTAGAGCGACCAGGCGCCGGTGTCGTAGAGCGACATCGCGGCGCGCGCCTCGGCGAGCGCCGCCTCGTAGGTCTCCTGCACCGCGCCGTCCGCCGGCTCGAGGGCCGCGTACGCGTGCAGCGAGAGCACCGCCTGCGCGAAGCCGTTGCCGATCATCAGCCGCGGCGCCTGCGGGTACATCAGGTAGTGCGCGCGGCCGGGTTCCGTCGTCTGGCGGACGCCGAACGGCGGGTCCTGGCGGAAGACCTCGAGCATCTCCCGCGCCTCCGCCCTCTTCCCGAGCCGGGCGTACGCCTCGAGCGCGATCGCCTGCGGCATCGCCGAGGCCCAGCCCGGCTCGCCGCCGGCCCACGGGAAGAGGTACTCGAACGCGAGCGCGCCGTTGCGGCGGACCGCGAGCTGGAGCAGGTCGTCGGCCCACATGCGCGTGCGCTCGGTGATCCGGCGCCGCTTGGAGAGCGAGTTGAGCGTCCCGAGGTTCGCGAGCGGCTGGAGCTGCCAGCCGTTGCCGGTGTAGAGCTGGAAGACGACGTCGGAACCGGGGAAGGCGCGGCGCGTCCCGTTCGCGGGCGCCGCGAGGCGGTCGCGCCAGAACCACTCGACGTTGCGCTGCACGATGAGCATCGCCGGGCGCACCCGCTCGACGAGCAGCTGCCGCCGCGCCAGGGACAGCGTGTTCTTCACGACGCCGGCCATGTGGGCCTTCGCGGTGCCGGTGAGCCGGCGCGACGCGATCTTGGCGTCGCGCCAGTCGCGTTGCCACGCGTCGGACACGACCGGATCCACCTGCCCGCCCTGCTCGATCGCCTCGAGGGTCTTGTCGACAGGATCGGAGCTCTGGGCAGCAGCCGCCGGCGCCGCGGCGAGGGCGGCCATCAGGGCGAGGAGAAGGACGATCGGGCGCACGCGGCGGGCAGGCTGCCAGGGTCGGCGGACATACAACACGCGTCCGAATCGCTTGTTCCGGAGGCACTGCCGACCGACCACGGGAGGGCGCGGCCCGGCGGTGAGGTACGGACGCTAGGGCGTCGGGCCGCGCGCCGGCCTTCACCCGCGCGCGAAAACGCTCAGCGGCCGGCGTCTCGCAGCTGGCGGTCCATGTCCCGCTTCATCTCGCGGGTCTTGATCGACTCGCGCTTGTCGAAGCGGTCCTTGCCCCGCGCGAGCGCGAGCTCGACCTTCGCCCGGCCGTCGGAGAAGTAGATGCGCGTCGGGACGAGCGTCCACCCCTTCTCCGCGATCCGCCCCACGATCCGCTCGATCTCCCGCCGGTGCAGCAGCAGCTTGCGGTCGCGCTCGGGCGGGTGGTTCTCGCGTGAGGCGGGCTGGTAGGGCGGGATGTGGAGGTTGTGCAGCCAGACCTCGCCGTCGGTGATCGTCGCGTACGAGTCCTTCATCGCCGCGCCGCCCTCGCGCAGCGCCTTGACCTCGGTCCCACGCAGCACCATCCCGGCCTCGAGGCGGTCGAGCAGCTCGTACCGGTACGCCGCCTGCCGGTTCGACGCGACGTCGCCCGCCCCGATCTTCCTCTTGCCGCCCTTGGCCATGGTCCGAGACTATTCGGAGGGGGCGGGAT
>DASZDF010000237.1:0-3170 GCA_035942275.1 Solirubrobacteraceae bacterium
ACCGGAGCCTTCGGCCGCGACTTCGCCGCGCGGTCGCGCGCGGGATCCGGCTTCACGGGGCGGGACGGGCCGGCGCCGCGCTTCGCCGAGCGACGCGGGGCCGGGTTCGCCGGCTTGCCCGAAGCGCCGTTCTTCGCGCCGCCGTTGGCGCCGCGGTTGCCGCCGCCGTTCGGCTTCGAGCCGCCGCGGTTCGGCGACGACGAGCCGCCCGAGCCGTTGCCGTCCTGCTTCGACCCGCCGCGTCCGCCGGCGTTGCCGCCGGAGCCGCCGCGCCCGTTCGAGCGGCCGCGGTCGTTGCCGCCGGAGCGGCCGCGGTCGCGATCGCCGGAGCGGCCGCGGTCTCGGTCGCCGGAGCGGCCGGACTCGCGGTCGCCGGAGCGCCCTGGCGAGCCGTCGCGCGGAGCGGCGGGCTCGGGGTCGGCCGGCTGTGCGGGGCGCTCCTCGCGCTGACGCTCGCGAGCGTCGTCGTCGCCGTCGTCGTCCGGCTGGTTCGGAAGGTCGATGCCCACGGCGTCGAACGGTGCGCGGACGGGGTCGGGCAGCTCGACTCCCGCCGCGGCGAGGACGCTGCTCGTCCCGCCGAACGCCAACACCGCTCCCGCCGTCACCGCGCCGAGGCGCAGGACGGGCCGGAGCGGACCGGCCGAGCGGCGTCGACCGGCCCCCTTCGACCGTCCTGCGCTCGCCCCGGAGAGGGGCGCGCTGTCGGCGACCGTGTGGGACTGCTCCTCCGCCACCGCGCGCATCGCGGCGAGATGCCGCCGCGCGGTCTCCTCGCCGGGGGGCGAGGGGGCCACGGCGCGGACGTCCTCGGCGAACGAGGCGAACTCGTCGTCGTGGGCGTCGGGGTGGCGGCGGCGGAGGGTCATGGCGTTGCTAGGACTGCTGCTCCTGCTCGGCCTCGCGCTGGGCCTTGCGGGTCTCCGTGACGCCCTTCACGCACGCGGCGAACGGCGACTTCGGGTCGGTCTTGGCCTTCTTGCGCGACTGGTCGGCGCAGATCTGGCCCGGGGCGCGCTGCTCGGCCGGATCGGCCGTCTTGGCCGCCTCGGCCTGCTGGCGCTTCGCGCCGACGACGCACGCGGCGAACGGGCTCTTGCCCTTGCCGCGCAGCGTCTTCTTCTTCGACTCGGCCTTGCAGATCTTGGCCGGCGAAGTGGTCTGGCCCTTGCCGCCGTCCTGCGCGAACGCGGGAGTGGCGACGAGAGCGAGCGCGGCAACGGTGGCCGCGGTCCTCGTGGAGATGCTCTTCATACTCACGTCATCGCTCCGGGCCCGCAGAGGGGTACGCCTTGGCGACCCGCTTCAGCCCGCGGCGCTGGAGCGCCTTCACCGCGCCCGGCCGCTTGCCGACCGCCCGGGCGATCTCGTCGATCGTCATGTCGCCCAGGATCCGCAGCAGCAGGACGGAGCGCTGGTCGGGCGGCAGGTCGGCCAGCAGCTCGAGCACACGCGCCCGGTCGAGCCGCGCGTGCGCGTCGTCGGCGACGTCCCCGCCCCGCGCCTCCGGGACCGCTTCGAGCGGAGCGCCGGCCGGCCGCCGGGAGCGGGCGCGGCGGCTGTCGAGCAGACGGCGATGGACGATCGTGAACACCCACGCCCGGAAGTCACGCTCGTCGCCGGAGAACCGGGGCAGGTCGCGCACGACCTGGAGGAAGACCTCGCCGGCGACGTCCTCGGGATCCGGCGCGCCGTGGACGCGCAGGTAGCCGATCACCGAACCGGCGAGGTCGGCGTAGATGCGCTCCCACGCCCAATCGGCCCCGGCGCGGGCAGCCGCGAGCACGGAGTCGAACGCGTCCACCACCACCCTGAACGCCCCGGCGACCGGTGGGTTGGCTCAGCCGCGCCGCAGCAGCCGGCCGCTGCGGGCCAGCGCGAGCATGGCGGCGACCTCGCGGCCGAGCTTCGCCACGTCGACCTGGCGCAGGATCTGCACGATCTCGCGCCGCTCCGCGACGGTCAGCCGCCGCGGGTCGCCCTTCGACTTGCGCAGCAGCGCGGTGAGGCGCGTGCGGTCCTTCTTCGGGATGTCCTCCGAGAAGCGCTCGAGCACGACGCGCGCGACGGCGAGGATCCGCTTCCAGGGAAGGGCCTTCAGCGCGGCGGCGGGGGCGGCCACGGGCTAGGCGGACTGCTCGCGGAGCGCCGGCTGCTCGCCGGTGTCGTCCGCCGCCTCGGTGACGAGCGTAGGCCGCAGGCCCTGCTCGACGGTCTCCTTCGTCACGACGACCTTCTTGACGTCGCGGCGCGAGGGAAGCTCGAACTGCACCTCGAGGAGGATCTCCTCGATGATCGACCGCAGGCCGCGCGCGCCGGGCTCCCGCTCGAGCGCCTTGTCGGCGACCGACACGAGCGACTCGTCGGAGAAGACGAGCTCCATGTTGTCGAAGGAGAAGAAGCGCTGGAACTGCTTGACGAGCGCGTTGCGCGGCTCGGTGAGGATCGTGACGAGGTCGTCCCGCGAGAGCTGATGGATCGCCGATACGACAGGCAACCGGCCGACGAACTCCGGGATGAGCCCGTAGTTCACGAGGTCCTCGGGGAGACACTGCTCGAAGACCTCGCCCTTGTCGCGATCGACCTTCGACTCGATCGCGGCGCCGAAGCCGACGCCCTTGTGGCCGACCCGCCGCTCGATGACCTTGTCGAGGTTCGCGAACGCGCCGCCGCAGATGAACAGGATGTTCGTCGTGTCGATCGACAGGAACTCCTGATGCGGGTGCTTGCGGCCGCCCTGCGGCGGGACCGAGGCGGTCGTGCCCTCGAGGATCTTCAGCAGCGCCTGCTGGACGCCCTCGCCGGACACGTCGCGCGTGATCGACGGGTTGTCGGCCTTGCGGGCGATCTTGTCGACCTCGTCGATGTAGATGATCCCGGTCTCGGCCTTCTTGACGTCGTAGTCGGCGGCCTGGATCAGCTTCAGCAGGATGTTCTAGACGTCCTCGCCGACATAGCCCGCCTCGGTCAGCGCCGTGGCGTCCGCGATCGCGAACGGGACGTTGAGGATCCGCGCGAGCGTCTGGGCGAGGAGCGTCTTGCCGCAGCCGGTGGGGCCCAGCAGCAGGATGTTGGACTTCTGCAGCTCGATCTCGCCGTCGCCGTCGCTCTGCATCATCTGCACGCGCTTGTAGTGGTTGTAGACCGCCACCGACAGCGTGCGCTTGGAC
>DASZDF010000238.1:0-2011 GCA_035942275.1 Solirubrobacteraceae bacterium
ACCATCCTCGGCCGCGTCGGCGAGACCGCCTCGACGCGCGCCCCGCACGTCCTCTTCGAGATCCGCCCCGCCGGCCGCGGCGCCCCACGCATCGACCCGAAGCCGATCCTCGACGGCTGGAAGCTGCTCGAGTCGACCGCGATCTATCGCGCCAAGGGCAAGAACCCGTTCTTCGGCAGCGACGCGAAGGCGCCGACGATCGGCCAGATCCTGCTGATGAGCAAGGAGTCGCTCCAGCAGCGGATCCTCTCGAACCCGCACGTCGGGATCTACGAGACGGGGCGCCTCCAGGTCCGCGCCGGTCTCGTCGACCGCCGCGTCCTCGCGCTGCTCGAGTTCCTCGCCGCCAACGGCGTCCGCCCCGGCGTGTCGAGCCTCTTCCGCCCGGGCTCGATCACCTCGTCGGGCAACGTCTCGCACCACTCGACCGGCACCGCCGTCGACATCGCGAGCATCAACGGCATCTCGGTCATGGGCCACCAGGGCAGCGGCTCGATCACCGACATCGCGATCCGCCGGATCCTCACGCTCCAGGGCGCGATGCGGCCGGATCAGGTCATCAGCCTCATGACGTACCCCGGGCAGAGCAACACGATCGCGATGGGCGACCACGCCGACCACGTCCACGTCGGCTACCGCCCGGTGGGCGACGACCCGAGCACCGGGAAGGTCGGCAAGTTCGCCGGCGCGATCCTGAAGCCGGGCCAGTGGCAGAAGGTCATCGACCGCCTCGGCGAGATCGAGAACCCGGTCGTGCGCGCGAAGCCCTCCGCGGCGTCGATCAAGGTCACGCCCAAGCGCCACGGCAACGCCGGCCGGCGCGCCAAGAACCGCTAGCGGCGAAGATCGCGCCGTGAGGCGCGCGCTGCTGTCCGTCGTCTGCGTCCTCGTCGCCGGCTGCGGGGAGGATCCCGTGCCGGAGGACGTCCCGCCGCCGGGGTCCGGAGTCGAGATGCGGCGCTTCGCGATCGAGAGCGAGGCGGTCGGGCGCCGGTTGGTCGGGCGCGTCCTCGTCTCGGGCGGGCGGCCGCGGAAGGGGCCGCTGCTGGTCCTCCTGCACGGCCAGGGCGTGTCGCCGGAGACGATGATCACCGACACGCTGCGCGTCGCGCTCGAGGAGGTCCGCGACGCGCCCGTCGTGCTCCTGCCCGAGGGCGGGGAGGCGTCGTACTGGCACGACCGCCGAAGCGGCGACTGGGGGCGGATGGTCGTCGACGAGGCGATCCCCGCGGCGATCGAGCGCTTCCAGCTCGACCCGTCGCGCGTGGCGATCGCCGGGTTCTCGATGGGCGGCTTCGGCGCGCTGCACCTCGCGGCGGAGCATCCGGGCCGCTTCTGCTCGGTCGCCGCCCACTCCCCCGCGGTGTTCTCGACGCGGCCGAGGCGGGCGTCGCCGTTCGGCGAGGCCTTCGACGACGACGCCGACTTCGCGCGCGCCGACCCGATCGCGGACGCGCGCGACGTGCCGGCCGGGACGTGGGTCGACATCGGCAACGGCGACCCGTTCGCGCCCGCCGTGCGTGAGCTGGTCGCGCGCATGCGCAGCCCGCGGTTCCGCATGTGGGGCGGCGGGCACGACTTCACCTTCTTCGAGGAGAGGACGCGCGAATGGCTGCGCTTCCACGACGAGCGCTGCTAGCGCTGCTGCTGGCGGCGCTGGCGGGCTGCGGCGGCGGCGCCGGCGGCGGCTCCGAGGCGTTCGAGCAGCGCAGCCGCGCGGTCGGCAGGACGCTCGAGCACCGCGTGCTGGTGCCGGACGGAGCGGACGGCGAGCGGCCGCTGCTCGTGCTGCTCCACGGCCGCGGCGGCGGGCCGAAGGGGATGGTCAGCGACGCGCTCGAGGACCCTCGACGACGCCGGCGACCGCGCCCCGATCGTGCTCCTGCCCGACGGCGGCGACCACTCGTACTGGCACAACCGCCGCGACGGCGCCTGGACGCGGATGGTCATGCGCGAGGCGATCCCCGCCGCGATCGAGCGCTACGACGCCGACCCCGACCGCGTCGCGATC
>DASZDF010000239.1:0-2993 GCA_035942275.1 Solirubrobacteraceae bacterium
CGGCAGAGCCTCTCCCGCGTCGCCCGCCGCGGAGCTCGGGTCGGCGACGGAGTCGGGGTCCGGAGCGTCGCCGGCGGAGGGGAGCGGGGCGGCCGTGGAGTCGGAGGCGTCGGCGGCCGGCAGAGCCTCTCCCTCGTCGCCCGCCGCGAAGCTGGTGGCGGCGCCGGAGTCGTCGGAGTGCGGAGCGGCGGCGGTGTCGTCGTGCGTCGCGGCGGCGCTGAGTGGGGCGGTGGCGTCGGGCCCCGCGGCGGCGTCGAGCGGAGCGTCGGCGGCGGGGTCCGCGGAGAGCGGCGCGGTGTCGTCGTCGGCGTCGTCGGGCGCCCAGTCCAGGCCCAGCCGAGCCGCGCGGTACTCCTCGTCACCCGCGGTCGCCGACGGCACCCTTGCCCGGGCGGCTGCGGTGCGGTGCGTCCGGTTCTCCCGCACCAACGACTCCACGCGCGCGCGCGCGTCGCGGAGCTCCAGGCGGGCCGCGCGGGCCTCGTCCTCGGCGGCGACCGCGCGTTCCTCGGCCTGCGCCGCCTCCTCGGCGAGACGCGCCGCCTCGGCCACCGCGTGATCGATCTCGGCGCGGACCTCCGCCCGCGCCTCCTCGCGGGCGCGCGCGACGTCCTGCTCGGCCTGCGTCCGCACGCGCGCCGCCTCCTCGCGCGCGAGGTCCGCCTCGCCCTCGGCGGCCGCCTGCGCCTCGCGCGCCTCGAGCGCGGCGGCATGGGACTCGGCGGCGCGCGCGGAAGCTTCCTCCAGCGCCGGGCGCACCACGGCGAGCTCGTCCTCGGCGCCGGCGAGCCGCGCCGCGGCGGAAGCGGCGTTCTCGGTCGCCTCCGACAGCCGGTGGCGCAGGTCGTTCGCCGTCCGCGCCAGCCGGACGAACCGGTCGTCGTCGCCGCCCGACTCCGTCGGCGCCGGCAGCCCGATCAGCGGCCCGCGGCCGGGGACCAACGAGAACGAGACGTCGGAGGACACCAAGGCGGAGAGCGGGATCGCGAACGACGCCGACCACTCGGGCGCGCCGCCCGCCTCCAGCGCCGGCATCTCCCGGGACACGCCGCCGCTCTCGACGAGCAGCCGCGGCCGCGACGGCGCGGGCCCGACGAAGCGCCCGTCCAGCTCGACCAGGGCGGCCGCCGGGCCGACCGGCGTCGCCTCGAAGCGCAGCAGCTCGAACGTGGGTGCGGGGCTCACCGGTCCTCGACGGCGCTGAACGGTTGCGTTGCCTGGTCGTCGCGCAGGAGCGGCGAGCCCTCGGGGCCGGCTTCGGGCGCAGCCTCGGGGCGCCGGTCGACCGCCGGCACCCGCCGCCGGACGTCCCGCCCGCCGACCGACACCGTGACCGAGATCGACGCCGCCCGCAGCAGCCCGCCGAGCAGGACGAGCGCGGCGCCGGTCAGCGCGAGCCAGGCACCGGTCTCCCGCTCGGGATCCCCGACCGCGAACACCGGCGGCGGCTCGATGAGCTGCACGGCGATGACTGCGACCAGCGCGGCGCCCACCCACGGCAGCACGCGCGCGGACGGCCCGGAGGACCAGCCCGCCACCGACGCCACCGCCGCCAGCACGGCGACGAGCGCCAGGACCGCGATCACCAGGTCGAGGGCCTCGAACGCCTCCCAGCCGCTGAAGCCCTCGAACCAGTCCAGGAAGAGTGCGACGAGCACGAGGACGCCGCCCACTGCGGCCAGGACCTCACCTGCGTCGATTCTGCGCGGCACGCGTACGCCTCCGGGGGTTGCTTCGCTCACCACCGCCGATTCGTCGTCAGTGTGGCAGCACCTTCCGCCTGGGCGAAGGCGTGCGTCGAAGAACGCGGCGCGCTAGTCGCGGTCGCCGTCGCGGACGACTTCGCCGCTGTCGGGATCGACGCGCGTGTCGTCCGGCTCGCGGGCGACCTCGACGTTGAACGCCCCCGCCGGCCGATCGCCCCCGGCGACGACGGCCTTCGCCTTCCCGTCGAGCCCCGCGGCCACCCGGTACTTGATCTCGAAGCGGCCGGCCTTCACCGGCGTCACGCGCCAGACGAACTCCTTCGTCTCGCCCGCCCTGACCTTCCCGAGCGCCCACGTGTTCGTGTAGGCGGTCACGCCGCCGCGCGGGCCGTCGTCGATGACCCACACGGGTCGCGACGGATCGGCGAGTCCGGCCTGCTCCGACCGGCGCTGGAACCCGTCCACCGTGACCGCGAGGTTGGGGATCGTCTTCGAGTCGGAGTTGCGCACCCGCAGCCGCAGCGCGACCTGCTCGGCGAGCCGCTGCTGCTCGGGGAAGGAGGCGTCGACGACGTCGACCGAGTAGTTGCCCGCGTCCTCGTCCTCGTCCTGCCGTTCCCCGCCGCCACCGCAGCCGGAAGCGAGCAGCGCGGCGAGCGCGCAGAAGGCGGTCGCAGACCCACGAAGACCCCGCATGCGGCGGCGAACGTATCAGAGGGGAGGCGCCCGTGGTGCAGGTCCGGCGAAGCGCGGGCGTGCCGCTTCACGGTTGCCATTTGTCACGGCCTGCCCCGGTTGCGTACGCTCCTGTGTTGCAGGCGGGGATCGTCCCGTCTGCGCGTGGAGACGAGCGGAGGAGAGAGGCTTGGTTCGAAGCGTCGCCGATCGCGGGTTCCTTCCGATGAAGAACCTGCTCGAAGAGGTCGGGGACATGATGATCCTGACGGGGAAGACGATCATGTCTGCCCTGCGCCCGCCGTACCCCTACGGCGGCGAGTTCGTCTCCCAGTTCCTCTTCGCGCTCAAGCTCTGCTGGTTCCCGCTGCTGGTCTCCACGGTGGCGTTCGGCTACGGGGCTCCCGGCCTCCAGGCCGCGAACTTCCTCGTGCTCTTCGGCGCTCTCGATCGACTCGGCGGGTTCTTCGTCCTCGCGTCGATCCGCGAGTTCGCGCCGTTCGTGACCGCGATCATCGTCGCGGGCGTCGCCGGCACGGCGATCACCGCGGACCTCGGCGCCCGCAAGATCCGCGAGGAGCTCGACGCGCTGCAGGTCCTCGGCGTCGACCC
>DASZDF010000240.1:0-14071 GCA_035942275.1 Solirubrobacteraceae bacterium
GAGCCGGGCGGGGCCCCCTGCGGCGCCGGCGTCTGGCCGCCCTGCTGCGGCACGGCGCCCGGCGGGACCGTCGAGGTGCTCTTGGGCTTCGGCGCGTTCTCGCAGTCCTGCGTCACGTAGCCGGAGCGGCAGTGCGTGCGGTCCTTCCACTTCTCCTGGAACTCCTTGATGAAGGAGTCGAGCGCCTTCTGCTGGTTCTCGGAGGCGAGGATGCCGCGGATCGTGGCCTTGGCCTGCTCGAGCGTCTGCTGGCTCGCGGGCGTGATCTTCTGGACCTGGAAGACGTAGAAGCCGAACTGCGTCTTGACCGGGCCCGCGAGGTCGCCCTTCTCGGCCGCGAAGACGGCCTTGTCGAGCGACGGCTCCTGCTGGCCCTTGGCGACGGCGAGCAGCGAGCCGCCCTGGTTCTTCGACGCCTGGTCGATCGAGTACTTCTTCGCTACGGCCTTCCACTTCTGGCCGCCCTCGAGGGCGCGCTTGGCCTCGTTGGCCTTCGCCTCGGTCTTCGTCAGGACGATGCGCAGGTCACGGCGCTCCGGCTGGGCGAAGCGCTTCTTGTTCTTGTCGTAGTAGGTCTTGATCTGCTCGTCGGAGACCTTGTCCTTGCCCTTGACGACCTTCTCGCGCAGCTTCGTGGAGAGCTGCTCGAGTCGGACGCGGAAGAGGATGTCGGCCTCGGTGAAGCCGGAGGTCTTCAGGAACTTCGGGTAGTCGCCCTCCTTGGGGAACGACTGCTTCTTCTGCTCCTCGAACGCCTTGCGGACTTCGGCGTCGGTGACCTTGACGCCCTGGTCCTCCGCCTCGCCGCGGACCCACTTCTCCTGGATGAGGAGCTGCATGACCTGGTCGCGCAGGGCCTCGTACTCCTGCTTGCACTGGGCCTTGAACTGGTCGCCCGTCGGCTTCGGCTGCCCCTTGGGCGGCTTCGGCGCGGTCTTGGTCTTGTCCGCGACGCACGCCTCGAACTCCGGCGGCTGCGGGATCTTGACCTCGGGGGCCTTGTCGCCCTGGACCGGGCCCTGCGACGAGATGGCGGCGATCCGCATCCAGTGGTCGAAGGTGGTCTTGGGGATGCTCTCGTCGTCGACCTTGGCGACGGCGTTGGACGGGACGCTGTCACCGCCGCACGCTGAGAGCGCGAGGGCGGAGAGGGCGGCGGCTGCGAGGGCCGCGAGCCCGTTGCGGGGCGTCCGGCGGAGGGTGTCGGCGATAGTCATGACCTTGCTCAGCGAAGCGGGTAGTTCTTAGGACGGTCTTAAGCGGCTTCCTGGGTCACCGCCAGCAGGACGTCCGCAGCGCGGACGACCGCGGGGAACCGCTGCTCCGGATCGTCGGGTACGCGAACCGAAACCTGCGACCTCCCCGACTCGTACAACGCCCCGGGGATCTCCTGTCGGAGCCTCTTGGCGCGGTGCGAGTCTAGCTCGACGGGCGTGACAGCGAGACGGTTGCCCCGGAAGGTGACCGCGCGGGCGCCCGCCTGGCCCAGCTTGATGCGCGCCCGCTGGAGCGAGATGAGGTTCTGGAGCGGCACCGGGACGGGGCCGAAGCGGTCCTCCAGCTCGGTGCGCAGCTCCTCGAGCTCGGAGACCTCGTACGCCCCCGCGATCCGGCGGTGGACGTCGACCTTCGCCTGCTCGTACGGGATGTAGTCGGCGGGGACGTACGCGTCGACGTTGATGTCGAGGCGCACCGGCTCGCGGTCGTCCTCGACCCGCCCCTCCCCGTCCTCCTCCGCCGCGCGGGCGCGGACCGCCTCGTCGAGCATCTGGAGGTACAGCTCGAAGCCGAGCGCGGCGACGTGCCCGGACTGCTCGTCGCCGAGCAGGTTCCCCGCCCCGCGCAGCTCGAGGTCGCGCATCGCGACCTTGAAGCCGGCGCCGAGCTCGGTGTAGTCCGACAGCGCGCTGAGGCGCTGGGCGGCCTCCGCCGTCAGCGCCGCCGCGCTCGGGTAGAGCAGGTACGCGTAGGCGCGCTCGCGGCTGCGGCCGACGCGCCCGCGGATCTGGTAGAGCTGGCTCAGGCCGAACGTGTCCGAGCGCTCGACGACGAGCGTGTTGGCCTGCGGGATGTCGATGCCCGACTCGATGATCGAGGTGGCGACCAGCACGTCGGCCTCGCCGCGCAGGAAGCTCAGCATCCGCGCCTCGAGCTCCTTCTCGTCCATCTGCCCGTGGGCGACCTCGAACTTCATCTGCGGGCACAGCGCGCGCAGGCGCTCGGCGGTCTCGTCGATCGTCTCGACGCGGTTGTGCAGGAAGAACGCCTGGCCGCCGCGCTTGTGCTCGCGCTCGAGCGCCTGGCGGACGAGCTCCTCGTCGTACTCGCCGACGTAGGTCTTGATCGGCCGCCTTCCCTCGGGCGGCGTCTCGATCACGGTGACGTCGCGGAGCCCGGCGAGCGACATCTGGAGGGTCCGCGGGATCGGCGTGGCGCTCATCGCGATCACGTCGACCTTCAGCTTGAGCTGGCGCAGCAGCTCCTTCTGCTTGACGCCGAAGCGCTGCTCCTCGTCGACGATGATCAGGCCGAGGTCCTTGGCGCGGACGTCCCGGCTCAGGAGGCGGTGCGTGCCGATGAGGATGTCCACGCGGCCCTCGGCGAAGCCCTTGATGGCCTCCTTCTGCTCCTTCGCGCTGCGGAAGCGGCTGACGTGCTCGATCGTGATCGGGTAGTCGTTGAGCCGCTCGGAGAACGTGCCGAAGTGCTGCTGGGCCAGGATCGTGGTCGGCACGAGGACGAGCACCTGCTTGCCGGCCTCGGCGGCCTTGAACGCCGCGCGCAGCGCGACCTCGGTCTTGCCGTAGCCGACGTCGCCGCAGATCAGGCGGTCCATCGGGCGCTCGCTCTCCATGTCGGACTTGACGAGCTCGATCGCCTCGCGCTGGTCGGCGGTCTCCTGGTAGGGGAAGGCGGCCTCGAACTCGCGCAGCCACTCGGAGTCCTCAGGGAACTGGTGGCCGCGGCGGCGGCGGCGCTCGGCGTAGAGGTTGAGCAGCTCGCCGGCCAGCTCCATCGCCGCGCGGCGGGCGCGGGCCTTCATCGTCTCCCAGCTCTTGCCGCCGAGCTTGGAGAGCGGCGGGTGCGCGCCGCCGGCGCCGACGTAGCGGCTGATCTTCGCGAGCTGGTCGACCGGCATGAAGACCTTGTCCGTGCCGGCGAACTCGAGGTTCAGGTAGTCGCGGGTGACGCCGGCGACGGTCTTCGTGTCGAAGCCGGCGAAGCGGGCGAGGCCGTGGTCCTCGTGGACGACGATGTCGCCGGTGCGCAGGTCGGCGAACGAGCGGAGCGCGCCGCGCTTGCGCCGCCCGGTGTCCATCCCGCCGGTGCGCTCGGCGCGGCGGCGGCGCAGGAGCCGGTGGTCGGGCAGGACGGCGAGCTTGAAGCCGGGCGCGATGAACCCGTCGCGGAGGTTCGCCTGGACGAACGTGAGAGGCTCGGGCCCCCCGTTCCACGACGCCTTGACGCGGTTGAGGTTGTAGGCGGCGCGCTCGCCCTCGCCGCGGTTCGACCACGCGACGGTGGTGCGGTAGCCGGAGCGGATGAGCTTCTCGAGCTCGGTCTCGGCCTCCTTGAGGCTGCGGGCCGCGGTGTCGGCGGTCTGCGCGCGGAACTCGAGCGGCTGGTCGCCCGAGACGCTCGAGAGGCGCACCTTGGCCCGCGCGGCGATCCCTTCGAGCACCGCTTCCGGCTTGACGTACAGGTGGTGCGCGTCGGTGTCGTGGAAGGCGGCGCAGACGTCCTGCCAGTGGTCGCGGAGCGCCGGCTCGAGCTCCTCGTCGGCGGCGACGACCAGCCGCGCCCCCTCCGGAGCGAGGTCGAGCAGCTCGCGGAAGCGGTCCACCGGCAGCACGTCGGCGATGTCGGGCCGCTCGGCCTCGTCGTCGGACGCCGCCATCTCGGCCAACTCGCGCTGCTCCTGCGCGAGCTCGGCCGCGGGCGCGATCTCGACCTCGTCGAGGTCGCCGAAGCTGCGCTGGGTGAAGGTCGAGAACTCGCGCAGCGACTCGACCTCGATGTCGAAGAGGTCGACGCGCACGGCGCGGTCGGAGGTCGCGGGGAAGAGGTCGAGCAGCTCGCCGCGGATCGCGAACTGGCCGCGGTCCTCCACCTGGTCGACGCGCTCGTACCCCATGCCCGCGAGCCGCTGCGCGGTCTCCTCGAGGTCGAGCAGGTCGCCCTTGGCGATCCTGAAGCCGTGGGGGCGCAGCTCGGGGTCCGGGACCTTCTCGCTGAGCGCGACGGCGGAGACGACGACGACCGGCGGCTCGCTGTCCGCGGGCGGGTCCATGAGCGCGTCGAGGGCGGCGACGCGCAGGCCGACGAGGTGCGGCGGCGGCGCGAGGTGGGACTCGTACGTGACGCCGCGGCTCGGGTAGAAGCGGACCGGTCGTGGCGCAAGCCAGGCGCGCAGGTCCGCGGCGAGGTCGCGCGCCGGGCGGTCGTCGCCGGCGACGACGAGCATCGGCCCCTCCCCGGCCTCGGCGAGCGCCGCGACGAGGTACGGACGCAGCGACTGGGACACGAACGCGCGGCCGCCGTCGCGCTGGAGCGTGATGGCCTGGGGGTCGTCGTCGAGATGCTGGAGGAGCGGGCGGAGCATGGTCGGCGCACGCAGAACGACCGGGCTGGACGCCCGGCCGGTCGCGTCGTCCCAGTGTAGGGCGGCGTCAGCCCTCGGCCGGCGGCGTCATCCGCGCCGGCGGCAGGGCCTCACGGTGAGCGTGGCGCGGTGGGCGCGGAAGGTCGCGCGGAACGCGCGCGTGCCGCCGTAGTGGGTCCACGCGCGGCGGCGGCGGAGCGTCCGCGACCGGGTGGCGTCGGCTTCGCGGAGCGTGACCCGGCACGCTCGGAACCGGCGGCGGAGGGTCGCGAGCGAGGCCTGGAGCGTGTACGTGCGCCGCCGGTCGGCGTCGATGCGAAGGGTCCAGCGCCTGCGGCCCTCGTTCGAGCGGATCCGCTCGCCGACGTTGAACGCGCTCTCGCTTCGCCCGCGGGGGAAGGCGAGGAGGCTCAGGCGGTCGCGGCGGTCGGCGAGGCGGACGACGCCCTCGGCCCCCGCGCCGTAGTCGGCCAGGGTGTCGACGTCGGGCGACAGCAGCGGCAGGACGGCGCCGGCGCGGACGAGCAGGGGCAGCTCGCCGAGCGGCGCGGGGAGCTTCACGTCGCGGCCGCCGTCGAGCATCCGGGCTCCGCGGACGCGGAGGTCGGGCGTCACGCTCCTCCACAGGTCGACCCAGGTCCCGCGGGGCAGGTAGAGCTCGCGCTCGGTCGCGCCCGGCTGGAGGACCGGCGCGGCGAGGAGGTCGGGACCGAAGAGGAACTCGTCCTCGCGCGCCGCCGCGCGCTCGTCGCCGGGGAAGGCGAGCGCGACGTGCGCCATCACCGGCATGCCGATCCGGCCGTAGCGCTCGGTCGCCGCGGCGAGGTACGGGTGCAGGCGGGTGTGGAGGCCCGCCCAGCGCTTCCAGTGCGGCAGGATCTCCGGCTCCCAGATCTGCGGGCGCTCCTTGGCGGGGACGGCGACGCCGCCGGCCTTCGTCCGCATCACCGTCGAGACCGCGCCGAACTGGATCCAGCGGACGAGCAGCTCGGGTGTGAGGCGGTTCGCGCCGAGCGCGAAGTAGCCGCCGATGTCGGAGCCCCACGTGCTGATCCCGCTCAGGCCCATGCCGAGCGCGTTGATCACGGCCGACTCGAGGCCGTCGAAGCCCCAGCTCGTCGTCGGGTCGCCGCCCCACACGATCGGCGCGTACGGGTGCACGCCGGTCCAGCCGCTGCGCACGAAACGCGCGAGCGGGCGCGGCGCGCGGTCGGCGAAGCTCTGGCCGGCGCGGTGGTAGCCGAGCGGGTACGCGTTGTGGTGCTGCGCCCCGGTCGTGCCGTCGGCGGCGTGGCCGTCGGGCGGCATCGACTCGCCGAAGTCCTCCATCCAGCCGTCGTGACCGTCCTCCACCGCCTCGGCGAGGAGCAGGTCGTAGAGCTCCTGCGCCCGCGGCGCGGTGAAGTCGATGAGGGCCATCGGGCGTGTCGGCGGGTTCGACTCGCCGATGTACGCCGGGTAGACGTAGGGCTGGCCGGCGGCGTTGCGGATGAGCGCGCCGCGCTCGCGGGCGGCATCGAACGCGCGGGTGTACGACTGGCAGATCTTCTCCTGGAAGTAGGTCAGCGTGGCCAGGCCGCGGGAGTGGAAGTAGGCGGTGCGCTCCCGCTCGTGCTCGCGCCGGTCGGCGTGCTGGCCGCACGGCAGGTAGCGCATGTGGGTCTCGGCGGCGGAGACCGGAGCATCCGCGTCCTGGAGGAGCTTCAGGTACTCGCGCTCCTGCGGGACCTCGTTCGGCTGGCCGGTCTGGAACCACGGGCCGTAGAACCACGGCGCCGCGGGCTGCGGCTGGCGGCCGATGCGCTCGCCGAGGCGGCGCACCACGTCGGCCGGCGTCGGCCCGGCGAAGACGCGCAGGCGCAGCGATGCCGCGTCGACCTCGGCGCTCCACGCGTCCGGCCGCTGGTTGGCGAGCTGGAAGCGGCTCGTCTCGGTGTTGTCGAGCAGCACGCCGAAGCCGCGGGTGGAGACCAGCCACGGCATCGGGAAGTACGTCGCGTCGTCGCGGAAGCGGATGCTCCACGCGGGGACGAACGCGCTGATGATCTGCCGCTCGCCCTGCTGGTAGGCGCCCTCGCCGACGTAGCTCTCCACCTCCGTCCCGCGCAGGTCGACGCCGTTCGAACGCTCCCCGAAGCCGAGGTGCCGCTCGCCGGCGGGCGCCTCGAACCCGATCCGCATCCCGCTCCCGCCCGCCGGCCCGACCGCCTCGAGCGCGATCACGCCCTCGGCGTCGGGCGCGATGCGCAGCGCGATCGTGCGCAGCGGGTCGGTCGTCGCGAGCGTCGCGACGAGCCCCTGCCCCTCGCGCTCGACGCTGAGCGCGCGCGTCGCGCCGTGCCACCCGGTCGCGTCGCGGAACGCGATCGGCAGGTCGCGGTGGCCGGCGAGCTCGCCGAACGAGAGGCGGGCGTTCGCGGGCTCGAGCGTCGCCGAGGCCGAGCCGGCGTCGACGCGCTCCTGGGCGCCGGCCGGCGCGGCGGCCGCCAGGAGACAGAGCAGGGCGGCCGCGAACGCCTTCACGGCCCCAGTCTAGGTCGGCGGCGCGTCGCCGAGGACGATCCGCTCGGCGGCGTCGGCGGCGCGGGCGACGAGGTCGCGGACCTCCTCGGGCGGCTGCTTCCACTTCCCGAGCACGTGCGCGGAGACGAGCTCGGGATCGGTCGAGTCCGGGCGGCCGACGCCGATGCGCACGCGCGTGAAGCCGGGGTCGCCGAGCTCGCGCCTGAGCGACTTCAGCCCGTTGTGGCCGGCGAGGCCGCCGCCGACGCGCGGGCGGATCTCGCCGAACGGCAGGTCGATCTCGTCGTGGAGGACGAGGACGTGCGCGAGGTCGTCGACGTGGTAGGAGCCGCGGGCAGGGCCGACCGACCGGCCGGCCTCGTTCATGTACGTCTGCGGGAGCAGGACGGCGACGCGCGGACCGCCGGGGCCGGTGCGGCCCTCGGTGACAAGGCCGTTGAACTTCTTCTTCGCGCCCGGGAGGTCCCAGCGGCGCGCGAGCGCGTCGGCGACCTCGAACCCGACGTTGTGCGGCGTCCCCGCGTAGCGCGTGCCCGGGTTGCCGAGGCCGACCACGAGCCAGTCGACGGGCGCCGTCGACTGGCGCCGGAACCGCAAGAGGGCCTACTCGGAGGTGGTGTCGGGCTGCTCGCCGTCGCCGGCGCCGCCGGTCTCCGGCTGGCCCTCGGCGTCCGAGCCATCGGCGGCCAGGGCCTCGCCCTCGCCCTCGCCGACGACCTCGGTCTCGGTCTCGACGTCCTCGGTCTCGACCTCGAGGCGGGGCAGCGAGATCGACGCGACCACGAGCTCCGGGTCGTCGAGGATCGCGACGCCCTCGGGCGCGGTGAGGTCGGAGACGTGGACGGTGCCGTTGAGCTCCAGGCCGGAGACGTCGTGGGTGATCGACTCCGGGATGTCGCCGGGGAGCGCCTCGATGTTCAGCTCGCGCAGCTGCTGCTCGAGGACGCCGCCCTCGTCGTGGCCGGGGGCGTCCTCGACGCCGGTCAGCTCGAGCGTGACCGACGACTGGATCGCGACGTCCATGCGGACGCGGAGGAAGTCGACGTGCCAGGTGTCGCCGCGGACCGGGTCCCACTGCGCGTCCTTCAGCACGGCGTTCGTCGTCTGGCCGTCGAGCGACAGCTCGATCACGGCGCCCGACGCGTGCAGCGCGTGGCGCAGCTCGCGTGCGTCGACGCTGATCGGCGTCGGCGCGTCGCCGCCGCCGTAGATGACCGCCGGGATCCGGCCCTCGCGGCGCATGCGCCGGTTCGCGCGCGAGCCCTCGCAGTCGCGGGGGGTGACGGTGAGCGTGGTCGTGCTGTTGGCCATGACGGCCGTCGAATATAGCGGCGCTTACTGGCCCGGGTACTGGTCCGTCGCCCGGAAGATGCGCTGCAGCTCGAAGTAGCCGGGCTTGCGCGTCCCGTCGAAGGCGACGACGCCCTTCTGGTGGACGGGCGGAGCGGGCCGCGGGTTGCCGCCGTCCCACTCCGGCCGCACGCGGAACTCCTTCAGCGCCCAGTACAGCGCGCCGCTGAGCCAGGGCTTCGTCGCGTAGACGGCGTAGTGGTAGTTGATGTAGTCCTGCTGGAACTGGTACGTGCCCTTCTCCTCGACGGGCCCGTCCCGGTTCGCCTCCGCGCCGGTCTCGGTGATCATCACGGCCTTGTCCGGATAGCAGGCACGGACGGCGTCGAGGTACTCCGACAGGTAGGTGCGGTCGGCGAGCTGGCCGCCGGGCCCGGGGTACCAGCCGAAGTAGTCGTTGATGCCGATGACGTCGAGCGGCGCGTACTCGGTCTGGCAGCCGGCGCTCGGGTAGCCGGCGACCGCGTAGCCGATCGCGCGCGTCGGGTCGAGCGCGCGCGCCTGGGCGGCCGCGCGCTTCATGTAGTCGCCCTGCGTCGGCCCCGGCTTGGAGGACAGCTCGTTGCCGACCGACCAGATCACGATCGACGGGTGCGTCCCGTTCGCCAGCACGTTGTCGCGCAGCTCGTTGGCGGCGGACTTGCGGACGATCACGTTCTTCAGCTTGTCCGCCTTCATCGAGTACATCGGGATCTCGCTCCACACGAGGATCCCGAGCTCGTCCGCGCGCTCGTGGAGGTAGGGATGCAGCGGGTAATGCGCGCGCATCATCGTCGCGCCCATGTCCTGGACGTCCTTGATGATCCCGTCGCGCAGCTCGTTCGTGAGCGCGAAGCCGGTCGCGCGGTCGTCCTCGTGCAGGCCGACGCCGCGGATGTTCACCGGCAGGCCGTTCAGCGTCAGCTTGCCGTTCGTCACCTTCACCGCGCGGATGCCGCTGCGGGCGCGGTAGCCCGCGACCGTCCGCCCGGCGGCGGTGACCGCGAACGAGGTCGCGTACAGCGCCGGGCGCCTCGGCGACCACAGGCGCGGGCCGGCCACGCGGATGGCGTCGGTGAACGTCGCGAAGCCGCGCGCGGGGACGCGCCTGCTCCCGAGCCGGAAGCGCTGGCTGCCGAAGCGGCCGCTCACGCCGACGGACTGGGTGCGGTCGGTCAGGTTGCGGACGGTGACCCGCGCGCTGACCGTTGCCGCGCACGTCCGGCACGGCAGGTTCGGGAGCACCTGGACGGTGTTGATCGCGACGCGCTCGGCCTGGCGCAGGTAGACCTCGCGCAGGATCCCGCCGTAGTTCCACCAGCCGCCGGTCGGGACCGCGGTGCGGCTGAAGCCGGCGGGCGGGAGGTCGAAGCTGCGGCGGACGTTGTCGACGCGGACGACGAGGCGGTTGAGCCCGCCGCGGCGCAGCGCCGAGCGCGGGATGCGCAGCTCGAACGGCAGGTAGGAGCCGGTGTTCCTGCCGATCTCGCGCCCGTTCAGCCAGGCGCGCGTCCGGTAGTTGACGGACTCGAAGCGCAGGATCCAGTCGTACCGCGGCGAGGAGCTGGGAAGCCGGAAGTCCTTGCGGTACCAGCCGACGGTGCCCTTCATCGACTCGGGCGTCTCGTCGCCGGCGTTCCAGGCGTTGGGGACGGTCGTCGGCGTCCACCCCTCGGTCCCGGTCTCGCGCATGAACCCGGCGCTGATCCCCTGGTCGGCCGTGTCGAGGCGGAAGAGCCACTGGCCGTCCATGAGATAGCGGTTCGTGTGGCCGTCCTGGTAGAGGACGCGCTCGGACGGCGCCTCCTGCGCGGAGGCGGTCGTGGCCGGCGCCAGGAGCGCGACGAGGAGCAGGGGGACGAGCGTCTTGGTCATCGGCACGGGGGCGTGAACACGGGGTGCCGCACTCAGTTGCGGCAGGGTGCTTCGCGCCCGATCGGCGCGCTGAGGCGGAGCAGGGTAACGCTCGGCCCGGTCAGCGGGTTGCCGCGGCGCTGGACCAGCACGCACTGCACCGTGGGGAGGTCGTCGCCGAGGAACCAGACGACCCGCGTCAGGCCCCTCGCCTCGCCGAGGGCGCGCGCGGTGTCGGAGTCGTAGCGGGCGATGCGCAGCTCCTGGCCGCGCTCGCCGAGCCGCGTCGCGAGGCGGCGCAGCCGGACGCGGCAGGCGGCGAAGCAGCGGTCGAGCTCGCGGGCCATGGCGTCGGCGTCGCCGCGGGCCTGGGCCTCCAGCAGCCGCTCGACCTTGTTGCGCTCGACGCCGTCGGTGGTCAGCCAGCGGGCGACGAGGAAGCTCAGGGCGCCGAAGACGACGACGCCCAGGAGCACCGCGACGGTGCGGGCCCTCACGCGGTGGGCTCGTCGTCGCCGCTCAGCTCGAGGAAGCGCTCGACCGAGGCCTCCTGCTGGTCGAGGCGCTCGGCGGTGCGACGGGCGTGCTCGGCGGCGCGATCGAGGAAGTCCCCGACGCAGCGCGCGGGGTCGTCGGCGAGCGGGTAGACGTGCGCGACGTCCTGCTGGGCGAGGGCGATCCCCATCGGCGGCAGTCCGGCCGCGAGCGTGCGCGCGCCGCACACGGGGAGGGCGACCAGGCGGCGCTCCGGCGCGACGAGCGCGACCGGCATGAGGCGGTGGGCCGGCAGCTCGACGCCGCGCAGCTCGAGCGAGCGGTCGACGAGCACCGGCGACTCGACGGCCTCCTCGAGCGGCTCGCGCCACACGGCGAGGACGGTGTCGGCGGCGCGCAGCGCGTCACGCAGCGCCTTGGCCTGGGCCGCGTAGAGCTCCTCGGCCTCGTCGCGGTCGCTGGCGTCCGCGAGGTCCAGGTCGCAGGGGACGCGCAGGAGCGAATCCGCCCCGACGGTGTTCCCGGCGCCGAGCGTGCCGTGGGCGACGTAGGTCTGGATCGTGCCGAGGTCGCGGCGGCCGTGGAAGACGATGGTCAGCGCGTCGCAGGTCGACAGCGGCTGCACCTTGAGCGCCACCGAGGCGGCCTCGCCGGCGTCGAGGAGCGCGCGGCGCAGCAGCTCCTCCGACTCGTGCCGGGTGTCCCGCGGACCACCCTCCATGCCCTGATTATCGGCCATGCATCGGTCAGCTTGTGCCGGGTAGGTTGCCGACCACACATGAAGCTCATCTACAAGCTCTTCAGCATCCCGCTCGGGATCCTCGCCGGCCAGGTCGCCAAGAAGGCCTTCGAGCAGATCTGGGGCCTCATCGACGACCGCGAGCCTCCGAAGGCGAACATCGAGGAGGCGACGTGGCCGAAGGTCCTCGGCGCCGCCGCGGTGCAGGGCACGACGTTCTTCGTCACTCGCGCCGCGATCCAGCGCGCCGGGGCGAAGGGCTTCGCGCACCTGACCGGCGTCTGGCCCGGCGACAAGCAGCCCGAGGTCGAGTAGCTCAGGCGCGCAGGACGAAGCCGCGCTCGGCGAGGTCGGCGAGCGCGTCCTCGAACGCGCCGAAGTCGCGCCTGAGCAGGAGCTCGATCGGTCCGGTGCGCACCCACCGGCGCAGGACGGCGGCGCCGACGCGCTCCTCCGCCTCCTCGGTGAGCGTGAGCAGGATCCCGATCTCCGGCCGGTGGTCGAGGTCGTCGGCGATGACGCTGAGCGGGTCCGCGTCGAGCACGGTCATGAGCTCGTCGTCGGAGAGCCCGAGCCTGGTCATGAGCCGCGTGGCGCCGGTCACGCCAGCTCCTCCGCCGTGCTCAGGTACTGCTCGGCGCGCGCCGTCATCCGGACGAGGCCGTACGTGTTGAGGACCGCTCGCTTGAGGTCGGGCTGCGGGCCGAGGCGGCGCATGAGCTCGGCGATCTCGTCGAGCGGCACCTCGATCAGCTCGCGCGGCCCGAGCTCGCGGACGACGACCGGCGCGGTGTCCGGCAGGCGGACCACCTCCTGCTCGCCCTCGAGGACCACCTTCCCCTCGCGGGCGAGGTGGTAGATCGAGTTCGACAGCGGCGCGCGGGCGACGGACGTGAGCTTCTTGCCGCCCGCCGCCTTGTTGTAGATCGCGTAGGCGCGGCTCGCGAGCACCGGGCCCTCAGCCGCGACGATCTCGAGCATCGCCTCCATGATCCGCGGCCGCGGCGCCGAGCGCGGGTCGCCGGGTGACTCGCCCTGCCACTCGCGGTAGGGCTCCAGCGCGACCCGCACGGGCGCGGCGGGGCCGCCGCCGCCCGGTACGGCGACCGGCTGCGTCGCCTTCCAGTCCTCGACCGGCCACTCGGGGCGCTCGCCGTCGGCGTACGTCAGCACGGGCAGGTCGGTCACCTCGTGCAGCAGCACCCGCTCGTCGAGCAGCACGCGGCCGGGTGGGTCGGGCCAGCCCGCGATGACCACGGCGGCGACCGCCAGGCCGGCGCTGCGCGCCGCCTCGGCGTAGAGCCGCGCCTGGCCGGTGAGCGCCGGCTCGGCGCCGACGGTCACGACGACCGGCGCGCCCAGCTCCACCGCCAGGTCGCGCAGCGAGTACCGCGGCGTGATCGGCGCCACGGGGTTCCCCACGAGGCCGACGACGGCCGCGGCGGCCGCCTTCTCGCGCAGCTCGGCCGGCGAGTGCTCGTAGCCGGCGTGACGGGCGGCGATCGCCGGCGTCGCCTGCCCTTCGTCGAGCACCCACGCGTCGGGGTCGACGGCGCGAGCGACGCCCGCGGCGTAGCGGCCGATGACGACGAGCTCGGTCATTGCCCGTCGCGAAGGATGACGATCTTGACGTCGACGCGGTGCTCGCCGTCGCGCTCGACGACCTCGAAGAACCCGGTCCTGCGCTGGGTCCCGCCGACCTCGAACGCGAACGTCGTCTCGTTGTCGTTGAGCTGCCCGCCGTTGTTGTACGACCCCTCCGGGAGCAGCTTCATCGCGCCGTCGTCGTAGGTGCTCCGCCGGTCGGACTCGCAGTCGGGCCGCGGGTCCGCCGTCAGCTCGCACACCCGCTCCCAGTCGCGGTCGTTGACCGCGTCGACCCAGTCCTCCGCGACGTCCTGCTTCGACGCTCCCCCGCAGGCGGCGGCGAACACGGCCGCGGCGAGGAGGACGAGCCGTCTCAGAAGAGCTGGTTCTCGCCGCCGAAGACGTCGCTGACGGAGTCGTCGGTGAAGATGCGGCGGATCGAGTCGGTCAGGAGGTCCGCGCAGGACAGGACGCGGATGTTGTCGGGCGCGCCGCGGCGCAGGGGGATCGTGTCGGTGACGACGATCTCCTCGAACGGCGAGGCGGCGAGGTTCTCGAAGGCGCGGCCGCTCAGGACCGGGTGGGTCGCGGCCGCGAACACGCGCTCGGCGCCGGCCGCGACGACGGCGTCGCCCGCCGCCCGCAGGGTGCCCGCCGTGTCGATGATGTCGTCGACGATGATCGCCGTCTTGCCGCGGACGTCGCCGATGACGTGGCCGATCTCCGCGAGCTGCTGGGCGGGCCGCTCCTTGTCGAGGATCGCGAGGTCGGCGCCGAGCTTGTCGGAGAACTTCTTGTTCAGCTTCACGCGGCCGGCGTCCGGCGCGACGACGACGAGGTCGGAGAGCGCGAGGTCGGTGAAGTACTGCGTGAGCATGAACATCGCCGTCATGTGGTCCACGGGCTTGGAGAAGAAGCGCTGGATCTGGCCGGCGTGGAGG
>DASZDF010000241.1:0-3825 GCA_035942275.1 Solirubrobacteraceae bacterium
TGTCGCCCTCGAGCCACGCGTTGAGCGACGGGTACTCGCGCAGCGCGTCGATCGCCGCGCGCGCCACGAACGGCAGCGCGGTCAGCTTCTGCGGCCCTCGCTTGCGGGCGGCCTCGACCGCGCTCATGTCGCATTCCGCCCACGTGGGGCACGGCGCGGCGGTGTCGAGCGAGCGCTTCATCCCCTCGCCGATCAGCCGCCGCATGCGCGAGAGCTGCTGCGGCGCCGGCGGCTCGTAGGCGCCGGCCGCGGGGACGAACTTCGGCGCGGCAGAGGGCGCCGCACGCGGCGGCTCCGGGTCCGGCCGGTAGGGCGACTCGATGTGGAGCGGCGGCTCCTCGCCCCCCGCGGCCGCTCCGCCGTTCTCCACGAACGCGAGGACGTCCTGCTTGCGCACGCGCCCGCCGCGCCCGGTCCCCTGCACCTTCGAGAGGTCGATGCCGTGCTCGGCCGCGATCCTGCTCACGACGGGCGAGTACCGCGCGCCGCCCTTCGAGCGCTTCGGGCCCTCGTCGACGGGCGTCGAGGCCTCCTCGACCGGCGCCGGCTCGTCGCTCGACGGCGCGGGCGTGTCCCCGACGGCGGCAGCCGCCTCCGACGCGCCGCCGATCTCGGCGTTGGTGGCGGCCGACGGACCGTCCGCGGTGTCCACCGCCGGACCGCTCGGGCCGCCGGTGGCGATCCGCGCGAGCACGACGCCGACCTCGACCGTCTCGCCCACCTCGACGAGGATCTCCTGCACGACGCCCGCCGCCGGCGACGGGACGTCCGTGTCGATCTTGTCCGTCGAGATCGAGACGAGCGACTCCTCGTACGCGATCGCGTCCCCCGGGCCCTTGTGCCACTCCGCGATCGTGCCCTCGGACACGCTCACGCCCATCTGCGGCATCGTGACGTCGACGAGGGCGGTGTCAGTACTCGAGGAGCTCACGGATCGCCTCCCTGACGCGGTCGACGCTCGGCAGGATCGCCTGCTCGAGCGGCGGCGAGAACGGGATCGGGACATCGGGCGTCGCGACGCGGACGACGGGGCCGTCGAGGTCCTCGAACGCGTGCTCGGCGATGAGCGCGGCGACCTGCGCGCCAGCCGCGCACATCTGGTTCGCCTCGTCGACCACGACGACCTTCGAGCACTTGCGCGCGGACGCCAGGATCGCCTCCTCGTCGAGCGGCACGAGCGAGCGCAGGTCGAGCACCTCGATCGAGCCCGCGTCCTCGAGCTCCTCCGCCGCAGCGAGCGCCGTGTGCACCATCGCGCCGTAGGCGACGACGAGGAGGTCCTCGCCCTCGCGCGCGACCCGCGCCGTGAACGGCGTCGTGTGCTCGCCCTCGGGCACGTCGCCCTTCACGCGCCGGTACAGGTGCTTGTGCTCGAGGTAGACGACGGGGTTCGGGTCGCGGATCGCGCTGACGAGCAGGCCCTTCGCGTCCTCCGCCGTCGACGGCGCGACGACCTTCAGCCCGGGCGAGTGCATGAACCACGCCTCGGGGTTCTGGGAGTGGAAGGGGCCGCCGCTGAACCCGCCGCCCGAGGGCAGCCGCACGGTGATCGGGACCGCGAGGCCCATGCGGTAGTGCGTCTTGCCGGCGACGTTGACGAGCTGGTCGAACCCGCACGAGACGAAGTCGGCGAACTGCATCTCGCACACCGGGCGCAGCCCCACGACGGAGGCGCCGACCGCCGTCCCGACGATCCCCGACTCCGCGAGCGGCGTGTCCATCACCCGCCACTTCCCGAACTCGTCGATGAGGCCGTCGGTCACCTTGAACGCACCGCCGAAGACGCCGATGTCCTCGCCCATCACCATGACCCGCTCGTCGCGGCGCATCTCGGTTCGCAGCGCGTCCGAGATCGCCTGGAGGTAGGTCAGCGTCGCCATCCGCTCCACGGCGCGTGGCCGTCCTCCAGCTCGTTGGCCTCCTCGGCGAACAGGCGCTCGGTCGCGGAGGCCGGGTCGGGCATCGGCATCGCGAGCGCCTCCTCGGTGCCCGCGTCGATGACCTCCTTGACCTCCGCGCGCAGCGCGTCGACGTCGACGCCGAGCTCGGCGAGCCGCGCGACCTGGCGGTCGATCGGGTCCTTGCGCCGCCACTCCTCGAGCTGCTCCTTGGGGACGTACTTCATGTCGTCGTGCGCGGCGTGGCCGTGCATGCGCATCGTCACGGCCTCGATGAGGGTCGGCCCCTCGCCGGAGATCGCGCGCTCGCGCGCGACCCGCGTCGCCTCGAACATCGCCTCGACGTCGTTGCCGTCGACGGTGACGCCGGGGAAGCCGTACGCGGCGGCGCGCTCGACCGGGTCCACGGCGAACTGCTGGTCGAGCGGCGTGGAGTAGGCGTACTGGTTGTTCTCGAGCACGAAGATCACGGGCAGGCGCTGCACGCCGGCCCAGTTCATCGCCTCGTGGAAATCGCCGCGGGAGGTCGAGCCGTCACCGAACCAGGTCAGCGCCGCCCGTTGCTCGCCGCGGATGCGGAACGCCATCGCCATCCCGGGCGCGACGAGCATCATGTCGGGCAGCATCGAGACCATCCCGACGCAGCCCAGCCGCCAGTCACCGAAGTGCACGTTGCCGTCGCGCCCGCCGGTGACGCCGCCGGCGCGGCCCATGTACTGGCCGAAGATGCGCGCGGGCGTCACCCCGCGCACGAGGTGCGCGCCGAGGTCGCGGTGCAGGATGCACAGCCGGTCCTCGGCCGCCATCGCGAACGCGGCGCCGACGGAGACCGCCTCCTGCCCGAACCCGTCGTAGAACGACCCCGGCACCTTGCCCTGCCGGTAGAGGTTCATCGCGCGCTCCTCGATGCCGCGCATGAGGAGCATGTATCGCAGCAGCTCGACCCGATCCTGCTGGGTCAGGACCTCCGCGCCCTGCACGCTCGTGGTCGCCACGAAGCGGAGGCTACCCGGGGAGGGGCGCCGTACAACGGCGGTGCGGCCGTGCGGGGTGGATCGGCGGGCTAGCCTTCCGGCCATGACAGCGGCGCGGCCCGACGGCGACGTCGAGCCCCTGTGGCGCAGCCGTGCGCGGTGGCGCTTCCGGGGGGCGGTGCTGTGGCCGGCCTTCTGGGTGCTGACGGTCGGCGACGCGCTCCTGCTCGGGCAGCTCCCCATCGCCGGCGACGGCGGCACCGCGTTCGTCCCCGCGCTGCTGCTGAGCGGCTTCTTCAACCTCGTGGCGGTCGCCATCGTCGCGCCGGTCGCCGGCCACGCGCTGCGCCGCCGCCGCCGCGACCTCCCGCGCGTCGTCGCCTTCGACCACGCCGGGACGGCGATGCTGCTGTGCGTCACGGGCGCGCTGCTCGTGGGCGGGCTGATCCATCGCGACGCGGTGCGCGAGAGCCGGCACGACCTGCTCGTCCAGCGCTCGGCCGCGGTCGCGTACATGCAGCGCGAGGCGCCGCCCGAGTACCGGCGCAGCCTGCCCGCGACGAGCACGATCAAGATGGAGGACGAGCTCTTCCGGACCTGCACGCCCGGCTCGGACCCGGACCGCTGGTTCTGCGTCTACGTCGCCACCGACACCTCGCCGCCGGGCGTCACCGCCGACGACAACCGCGAGTCGAACGAGTCGCTGCGCGCCGCGGGAGGGTTCCGGTGACGGAACCAACCGCCCGCTTCAAGTCGCATCCCGATCTGCCGATATCGGGAAGGATGCGCGTCACGCGTGCCTTCGTGGGCTCGGCGGGCGCGAGCATGTCGCTCGTCGCCGCCGCCGTCTCCGCCCTCTTCGTCGTCAGCGCGGTCATCGCCGTGCAGGGCTGGCCCGGGGTCGATCCCGAGGACGACGTCCCCACCCTCATGCTCACCGAGCAGCGCCCGAT
>DASZDF010000242.1:0-2470 GCA_035942275.1 Solirubrobacteraceae bacterium
GATCTACACCGGGCCCGTCGGTCCCCTCTACGGCGGCGTCGCGGACTGGAGCGAGCTGATGGCCCGCTACCTCTGGGCGCGCGCCCGCGGCCGCGCGCCGTTCCCGTGGTAGCGGTCGAGACGCCGTTCCGCGACTTCCTCGCGCTGTGGGAGCGCGCCGCCGGCCGCCCCGCGCCCGAGCAGGTCGCGCTGTGGGAGGAGCACTACGTCGCGCGGCACCGGTCGCTCTTCGACCACTACCTGGGCTGGTTCGCGGTCGGCGGCACGGTGGAGGAGGCGCTGCCGCGCTACCCCGCCGTCGTCGGCGAGCTGGAGGACCGGTTCGCGGCGCTCGAGGTCGAGCGCAGCGCCCGCGAGGTGGGCGAGCTGTTCGGCGTCGACCGGGACGAGCGCGCGATCGCGTTCGTCGGCGTCTTCAGCGCCAACGCGTGGATGGACGCGTTCGAGGGCGAGCCGACCGTGTTCTTCGCGCTGGAGGCGGACCCGGCGCGGAGCTGGCATCGCGCGACCGCCGTCCACGAGCTCGCGCACCTCGCGCACGAGCGCGCGCGCGGGAGCGCGTGGGACGACGAGACGCCCGGCCTCACGTTGATGCAGGAGGGGGTCGCCATCGCCGCGACGCGCCGGCTCGTGCCCGACGCGGGGGAGGCCCTGCACTTCACCGTCGACGACTTCGCGGCCTACGAGGCGGCGTGCCGCCCCGCGTGGCCGGACGCCGCACGCAAGCTGCTGGCCTGCCTCGACCGGCCCGACGCGCGGATGCTCCAGCGGTTCTTCTGGCCCGACTGGGGGCGCGAGGAGCGCGACGTCCCCGAGCGGATCGGCTACTTCGCCGCCGACCGCGTCGTGCAGGCGCTGCTCGACGGGCGCGACCTCGCCGAGCTCGCGCGGTGGCCCCAGGAGCGCGTGCTGGCCGAGGTCCGGGCGACGCTCGAGACGGTCGCCGCCTAGGCGGACTGGAGCCGGAAGATCGGCCAGCGGCCCGGGACGCCCTTGAGGTCGCGGTCGCCCTCGAAGTCCCACTCGATCCCGGCGCCGACGACGGTGCCGTAGGTCGTGCCCGACGCGAGCACCTCCCCCGGGCCCGCGAGCGCGGAGACGCGCGCCGCGATGTGCACCGCCATGCCGCCGATGTCGTCGCCGATCAGCTCGCACTCGCCGGTGTGCAGCCCGGCGCGCACGTCGACGCCCAGCGACGCCGTCGCGCCGCTGATCCCGCGCGCGGCGCGGACGGCCTGGCTCGGCGGGCCCGCGAAGACGGCGAGGAACCCGTCGCCGATCGTCTTGACCTCGCGGCCGTGCTGCTTGGTCAGCTCGCGGCGGATGATCGTGTCGTGGGCGGCGAGGAGGTCGCGCCAGCGCGCGTCGCCGAGCTGCGACGCGCGCGCCGTGCCGTCGCAGATGTCGGTGAAGAGCACGGTCAGGAGCTGGCGCTGCGGCGGCGTGCCGCGCCGCTCCCCGGTGAGGAACTCCTCGATCTCCCCCACCATCATGTCGGTGTCGCCGAGGAAGATCAGCGTCTCGTCGCCGGCCAGCTCGACGTAGCGCGCGCCCGGGACGCGCTCGGCCCACAGCAGCGAGTGGCGGACGTCCATGAGCCCGTCGCCCTTGCGGTGCAGGACGAGCGTCGGGACCTGGATGTGCGGCATGATCGGCCGCGGGTCCGCGCGGGCGAGGTTCTCGGAGAGCATGCGCATCCCGCCCGGGCTGGCCGCGAGCCGCTCGAGGCGCCCGAACCACTCGCGCACGCGCGGGTCGGTCGCGGCGATCGGGCCCATGGCCTCGAGGTTGATCCCCTGGCCCCCCTGGTCGGTCATCAGCGAGAGCCGCTCGCGCCGCTCCTCGAGCCCGAGCGCCCACGGCGCCTCCTCGTCGGCGACCGGGACGGCGGTCGCGGCGTAGAGGATCAGCGCGCTGACGCGCTCGGGGTGGCGCGCCGCGTAGTAGGCGACGAACGGTCCCGACGCGGTGTGGCCATAGAGGGCGGCGCGCTCGGAGCCGGCCGCGTCGAGCACGGCGGTGAGGTCCGCCAGCTCCTCCTCGATCGGCAGGTCGCCGGTGATCGGGTCGGACAGGCCGGTGCCGCGCCGGTCCATGATGATCAGGCGCGAGAACTCCGCGAGGCGGTCGAACAGCCGCACGACGCCCGGCTCCTCCCACAGGTGCTCGAGGTGGGAGATGATCCCGACGTTCAGCAGCACGTCGATCGGGCCGTCGCCGTGCACCTGGTAGGCGATGTTGACGTCGCCGGACTTTGCGTAGCGCGTCTGGGGCGTCATCAGCCTCAGAGCCTACGAACCGCGCGCTACGGCTTCAGCGTGACCTTGGACTTCGTCGGCGGCTTGCCCTTCGGCGCGACGGTGACGACCGCCTTGACGCGGCGCCCGCGCCGGGCCATGCGGGCCTTGCGCCCGTTCGGGAGGCCGAGCGCGCTGCGGGCGCCGCGGCTCAGCCTGATCGACAGCTGCGT
>DASZDF010000243.1:0-5421 GCA_035942275.1 Solirubrobacteraceae bacterium
GGCGACCTGCGCCGCGGGATGTCCGACGGCGAGCTGGGCGTCCTCTACCAGCCGAAGGTCGACCTGATGACCGGCGAGGTCCGCGGCGCCGAGGCGCTCGTGCGCTGGGAGCACCCGCTGCGCGGGCTCGTCCTGCCCGGCAGCTTCGTCGGGCACGCCGAGCACACCGGCCTCATCCGCCCGCTCACGCTGCACGTCCTGGACACCGCGCTCGCGCAGGTCGTCGAGTGGCGCGACGCCGGGCTCGAGCTGTCCGTCGCGGTGAACCTCTCGATGCGCAGCCTGCTCGACCGCTCGCTGATCGAGGACGTCGACGCGCTGTTGACGAAGTGGGACGTCCCGGCGCAGGCGCTCGCGCTCGAGCTGACCGAGTCCACGATCATGGCCGACCCGCAGCGGGCGCTCGAGATCCTCGACGCGCTCCACGCGCTCGGCGTCGGGCTCTCGATCGACGACTTCGGCACCGGCTACTCCTCGCTCGGCAAGCTCAAGCAGCTCCCGGTCGACGAGATCAAGATCGACCGCTCGTTCGTCGTCGGGATGGCCGACGACCACAGCGACGCGACGATCGTGCGCTCGACCATCGACCTCGCGCGCAACCTCGGGCTGCGCGTCGTCGCGGAGGGCGTCGAGGACGTCCGCGTCCGCGACCAGCTCGCGGGCCTCGGCTGCGACCTCGGCCAGGGGTACTTCTTCAGCCGCCCGCTCGAGGGCGCCGCCCTCACGCAGTGGGCGCAGGCGCTCCGCGCCTTCCCCGCCGCCGCGTAGAGCCGCAAGTGGCCGCTCCGCCGAGCGCCGGCGGGCCGCTCCACCGAGTGCCGGCGGATCGCTCCGCCGCCCGGCTCGTAGTCTCGGGGCGTGGGCGAGATCGAGTTCCTCTTCGCGCTCCTCGTCGCGGTCGTCCTCCTCGTCTCGCTCGCCCGCCGCCTCGGGCTGCCCTATCCGATCTTCCTCGTGCTCGGCGGGCTCGGGGTCGGGGCGCTTCCCGGCGTCCCCGAGATCGAGCTCGAGCCGGACGTCGTCTTCCTCGTCTTCGTCCCGCCGCTCGTGCACGCGGCCGGGTATCAGGCGTCGCCCCGGCGCCTGGTGCGCGACGCCCGGCCGATCGCCCTCGCGGCGGTCGTCCTCGTCGCGGCGACGATCGGCGGCGTGGCGCTCGCGGCGCACGCGCTCGTCGACGAGCTGAGCTGGGCCGCGGCGTTCGTCCTGGCGACGGTCCTCGCGCCGACCGACCTCGTCGCCGCGACCGCCGTCTTCCGCCGCCTCAACGCGCCGGAGCGGGTCGTCAACCTCGTCGAGGGCGAGAACCTCGTCAACGACGCCACCGCGCTCACCGCGTGGCGGGTGGCGGTCGCCGCCGCGCTCGCCGGCGCCTTCAGCCTCGGCGACGCCGTCGTCGAGCTCGTCCTCGTCGCCGGCGGGGGCACGCTCGTCGGCTGGGCCGGCGGCTACGCGGTCGCCTGGCTGCGCCGCCGCCTCGACGACGCGCTGGTCGAGGTCACGGTCACGCTGCTGACGCCGTACGTCCTCTACATCGCGGCCGAGCAGCTCGGGCTGTCGGGCATCCTCGCCGCGGTCGTCAGCGGGCTCTACCTCGGCCGCCGCGACCCCGAGCTGACCGAGGCCGGCACGCGGCTCCAGGCGTTCTCGTTCTGGGAGGTCCTGGTCTTCCTGCTCGAGTCGCTGCTCTTCCTCCTCGTCGGCCTGCAGTTCCCGGCGCTCGTCGAGGAGATCGGCGAGGGGTCGGTCGGCCGCCTGCTCGTCGCGGGCGTCCTGCTCTCGCTGGTGATCATCGGGATCCGGATGGCGCACCAGTTCACGACGCTCGAGCTCGACGAGCGTCTCGGCGGCCGCTCGGCGATCCCGTGGCAGGAGCGGGCGGTCGTCGGCTGGGCCGGCATGCGCGGCGCGGTCTCGCTCGCCGTCGCCCTCTCCGTCCCGCTCGCGATCGACGGGCGCGACGAGATCATCTTCCTGACCCTCGTCGTCATCGTCGTGACGCTGACGCTCCAGGGCCTCACGCTGCCGGCGCTGATCCGCGCGATGCGCTTCCCCGAGGAGGCGCCGGACGAGCGCCGGCAGGCGATGGTCCGCTTCCGCACGATCGAGGCGGCGCTCGACCACATCGCGCGCCTGTCGCTCCACGACGACGGGTACGACCCCGCGACGCTCGAGCGCGGACGCTCGCTCTACGCCCAGCGCGCCAACCAGCTCGCCGGGGAGTGCGCCGACGGCGTCCCGCTTCCCGACTCGGACACCAGGGCGTGGCTGCGGCTGCGGATCGGGCTGCTCGAGGTCGAGCGCGGGCGCCTGAGCGAGATGCGCGACGAGGGGGAGATCACGACGCCGCAGATGAACGCCGTGCAGCGCGACATCGACCTCGAGCTCGAGCGGCTCCAGCGCAGGATGGTTCCGGCGTGACCGACCACGTCCGCAGCACGGGCGACGTCGAGCTGCTCGAGTACGGCGACTTCCAGTGCCCCTACTGCCGCGACGCGGTGCGCTCGATCGCGCGCGTGCTCGCGCGGCTCGACGGCCGCGTCCGCTTCGTCTTCCGCCACTTCCCGGTCACCGGGAAGCACCCGCGCGCGCAGAAGGCGGCCGAGGCCGCGGAGGCCGCCGGCGCCCAGGGGCGGTTCTGGGAGATGCACGACGCGCTGTTCGCGGCCGAGAAGGACGCCCTCTCCGACGACGACCTCGTCCGCTACGCGCAGGAGATCGGGCTGGACGTCGCGCGGTTCGAGGAGGAGCTGCGCAGCGGCGCCCACGCGCAGGCCGTCGCCGAGGACCGGGCGCGCGGCGAGGCGAGCGGCGTCACCGGGACGCCCGCGTTCTTCGTCGCCGGCGAGCGCCACCGCGGGTGCTACGACGTGGAGGCGCTCGTCGACGCGCTCGAGGACGCCGGGGCGTAGCGCGCTGCACCGGGAGGCCGCACCTCCGGGACCCGTCGTCAAGAGGTCCCGGAGGCCGGCTCCGTCCCACCCGGAGAGGTGGAGGCTTTGATGACCTGCATGTTGCCCGGAAAATCGCCGAGCGAAATCGCACATCCGTCCATGGACGGCGCGGCCGCTAAAGCCGCGCCGTCCAGATGTCGAGCGGGCCGGCCCTCAGACGCTGACGGCGGCGGGCTCGAGCGCGATGTCGAGCACCTCGCCGACGGTCATCACCGGGTGGAACGTCATCTCGTCGCGGACCTCCTGGGGCACGTCGTCGAGGTCCGCGCGGTTGCGCTCGGGGATGATCACGTCGGTCAGCCCCGCGGCGTGCGCGGCGAGGACCTTCTGCTTGAGCCCGCCGATCGGCAGCACGCGGCCCTGGAGCGTGACCTCGCCGGTCATGCCGACCGTGTGCTTCACCGGGCGGCTCGAGAGCAGCGACGCGAGCGCCGTCGTCATCGTGACGCCCGCGCTCGGGCCGTCCTTCGGGATCGCTCCCGCCGGCACGTGCACGTGGAACGCGCGGTCCTCGAAGACGTCCTCCGCGATCCCGAGCTCGCCGGCGTGCGCCTGCACGTAGGTGAGCGCGATGCGCGCGGACTCCTTCATGACGTCGCCGAGCTGGCCGGTCAGCGTCAGCCCGGGCTTCCCCTTCATCCCGTTGGCCTCGATGAACAGCACGTCGCCGCCGACCGGCGTGAACGCCAGCCCGGTCGCGACACCCGGCACCGCCGTGCGGATGGCGGCCTCCTGGAAGAACCGCTGGCGCCCGAGCGCGTCGCGGACGATCTCGAGGTCGACGGCGACCGGCGCCTCGCGCTTCGCGCTGGCGATCTGCGTCGCGACCTTCCTCAGGATCGTGCCGAGCTCGCGCTCGAGGTTGCGCACGCCCGCCTCGCGGGTGTACTCCTGCACGACCGCGCGGAGCACGTCGTCGGCGAGCGCCACCTCCTCGGCGCGCAGGCCGTTGCGCTCGCGCTGGCGGGGGACGAGGTAGTCGCGGGCGATGGCGACCTTCTCCTCGACCGTGTAGCCGTCGAAGCGGATGACCTCCATACGGTCGAGCAGCGGGCCGGGGATCGTCTCGGCCATGTTCGCGGTGGCGATGAAGAGCACTTCCGACAGGTCGAGCTCGGTGTCGAGATAGTGGTCGCGGAACGAAAAGTTCTGCGCGGGGTCGAGGACCTCGAGCAGCGCAGACTCGATCCCACCCACCCCGCCGCGCCAGTCGGCGCCGACCTTGTCGACCTCGTCGAGCATGATCACCGGGTTCATCGTCCCGGCGTCGCGCAGCGCGCGGACCAGGCGGCCCGGGAGCGCGCCGATGTACGTGCGGCGGTGGCCGCGGATCTCGGCCTCGTCGCGCACGCCGCCGAGCGACATGCGGACGAACTCGCGACCGGTCGCGCGCGCGATCGACTCGCCGATGGACGTCTTGCCGGTGCCGGGCGGGCCGATGAGGGTCAAGATCGCGCCGGCCTTCTTGTCGGCCTCGATGCCCCGCTCGGTGCGCAGCTTGCGCACGGCGATGTACTCGACGATGCGATCCTTGACGTCCTCGAGGCCGGCGTGGTCGGCGTCGAGCACCTCGCGCGCCTTGACCGGGTCGAGCACCTCGTCGGAGCGCTTGCTCCACGGCAGGCTCACGAGCCACTCGAGGTAGGTGCGCAGCATCTGGCCCTCGCCGCCGCCGCCCTCGCCCATGCGCTCCAGCCGCCCGAGCTCGCGCTCGGCCTGCTCGCGCACGTCCTCGGGCATGCCCGCCTCGTCGATCTTCTTGCGGAGGTCCTCGGTGACCGAGCCCTCGTCCTCGCCGAGCTCGCGGCGGATCGAGTCCATCTGCTTGCGCAGGAAGTACTCGCGCTGCTGCTTCTGGGCGCCGGACTCGACGTCGTCGCGGATCTTGCGGCGGACCTGGAGGGCGGTCAGCCGCTCGCGCTGCATCTCGAGCGCCTTCGCCAGCCGCTCGGTGACGTCGACGGTCTCCAGGAGCTCGACCTTCTGCTCGAAGGTCAGGTCGGGGGCGTAGCCGCTCGTGTCGGCCAGCGCGCCGGGCTCCACGACCGCGCGCAGGAACGCCGCGACGCGCTCGTCGGCGCCGCGCTCCTCGAGGATCTCCTCGACGACCGCGCGGTAGTCGCGCTCGAGCTCGCGGGTGCGGCCGTCGGCGGGGTCGACGTCGGTGTGCTCGGTGACGGCGACGCGCAGGCGGCCCTGGCCGTCGGGCTGGGCGGCGCCGACGATGACGCCGCGGCCCTGGCCCTCGAGCGCCGCGCCACGGGCGCCGCCGGGCAGGCGGACGGTCTCGACGACCTTGGCGATCGTGCCGACGGAGGCGAAGTGGCCGTCGTGGCGCGGGACGAGGAGGACGCGCTCCTCGCCGGCGACGTCGACGGGCAGCGTGACGTCCATCGTCGGGAAGACGACGGTGTCGTCGAGCGGTACGAGGAGGAGCGTCTGATCCATGCGGGGAAAACCTTTACGA
>DASZDF010000244.1:0-5158 GCA_035942275.1 Solirubrobacteraceae bacterium
CGTGACCTCCTCGTCGACGAACAGCGCGCCGAGCGCGATCGCCACCACCGGGTTGACGTACGCGTACGTCGCCACCTGCGAGATCGGCGCGTTCTTGAGCAGCCACGCGTACGCGGTGAACGCGCACAGCGACCCGATCAGGACGAGGTAGGCGAACGCGGCGACCGACTCGCCGGAGAACGCGGCGAAGTCGACGGCCCCGCCCTCGCCCGCGACCAGCCCGACGAGCACCATCACGCCGCCGCCGACGAGCATCTGCACCGCGGTGGCGCGGATCGGGTCGTCGGGGATCGCCAGGCGCGACGACGCGAACGACCCGCCCGCCCAGCAGAACGCGGCCGCGACGAGGACGAGCATCCCGCCGATCGGCGCGTCGTCCGGCCGGTCGCCGGGGAGCAGCAGGATCGCGACGCCGGCGAACCCGATCGCGATCCACAGGGGCGTCGCCCGGCCCACCCGCTCGCCCGCGAGGCGCCGGAACAGCACGACCCACAGCGGGATCGACGCGATCACGAGCGCGGCGAGGCCCGAGGGGACGCCCTGGTCCTCGCCCACCGACACGAGCCCGTTGCCGCCCAGCAGCAGCGCGACGCCCACGACCGTGCAGCCGGCCAGCTCCGCGCGCGTCACGCGCAGCGCCGCGGGGCCGCGCCTCACGAGCAGCCACAGCGCGAACAGCGCGCCCGCGAGGAAGAAGCGCGCGCCGGCCGACAGGAGGGCCGGCATCGTCTCCACCACGTAGCGGATCGCCAGGTAGGTTGAGCCCCACACGAGGTAGACCGTCCACAGCGCGACCCAGATCCGCATCGCCGTTGAGCGTGCCACGGCAGTGCAACGCCGACCAACGCCATTTCGTGAAGTGAGCCAACAGCAACGCTTGCAGCTGCCGCCGCCGGTCGACCCCGAGCGCGACCACGTGCGCGGCCCCGACGGGACGCCGGCGCTGCTGATGTACGGCGACTACGAGTGCCCGTACACGCGGGCGGCGTACCGGGTGACCCAGGCGCTCGAGCGCCGTGGGACGCCCTTCCGGCTCGCCTTCCGCCACTTTCCGCTCACGCACAAGCACCCGCACGCGCTGATCGCCGCGGTCGCGGCGGAGGCGGCCGCCGAGCTCGGCGCCTTCTGGCCGATGCACGACGCGCTGATGCACCACCAGGACGCGCTCGAGATCGACGACCTGCGCCGCTACGCCGTCGACGAGGCCGGGCTCGACGCCGAGCGCTACGAGGTCGCGTTCGGCTCCGACGCGCAGATGGACCGCATCCGCGAGGACGTCCAGGGCGGCGCCGCCGCCGGGGTCGACGGGACGCCGCGGATCTTCCTCGACGGCGAGCTGCTGCCCTCCTACGAGGCCGGCTGGCTCCGCGGGCGCCTGGAGGCCGCCGCTACGGCGTGACGCCGCGCGCGTCGCGGGCGGCCGCCTCGGCCGCCTCGAGCTGGCGCTCGACGAGGTCCAGTCCCGAGTCCCAGAAGCCGGGGTCGGCGAGGTCGACGCCGACGATCGCCCCGATCTCCTCCGGCGACTTCGACCCGCCCGTCCGCAGCAGCTCGAGGTACGCGGGGACGAACGACTCGCCCTCGTCCTCGTAGCGCCGGTAGACCGACAGCGCGAGGAGCTGCCCGTACGCGTACGCGTAGACGTAGCCGGGCGTGTTGACGAAGTGGGGGACGTAGCTCCACCACGTCCCGTAGCCCTCGGTGACCTCGACGGCGTCGCCGAGGAGCGCCTCCTGCGACGCGCGCCACAGCTCGCCGATGCGCTCGATCGCCAGCTCGCCCTCCTCGCGCCGCGCGGTGTGCAGCGCGTGCTCGAAGCGGTTCATGGCGATCTGGCGGAACACGGTGGCGATCTGGCCCTCCATCGCCTCGGCGAGCAGCGCGAGGCGCGACTCCGCGTCCTGCGCCTCGTCGAGCAGCCGGCCGAAGACGAGCTCCTCGCCGAACACCGACGCGGTCTCGGCGAGCGTCAGCGGCGTGCCCTGCTGGAAGACCCCCTGCTCGCGCGCGAGCGCCGCGTGGACACCGTGGCCGAGCTCGTGCGCCAGCGTGAGCACGTCGCGGCGGCGGGCGGTGTAGTTGAGGAGCACGTACGGGTGCGCGGACGGGACGGTGTACGCGCAGAACGCGCCGCCGCGCTTGCGGGGACGCACCGGCGCGTCGATCCAGCGCTCGTCGAAGAACCGGCCCGCGAGCCGCCCGAGGTCCGGTGAGAACGCGGTGTAGGACTCGAGCACCATCCGCCGCGCGTCGCTCCACTCGATCCGCTGCTCGTCCTCGGTGACCGGCGCGATCCGGTCGTAGTCGGCGAGGCGGTCGATCCCGAGCAGCTTCGCCTTGAGCCGGTACCAGCGGCGCGCGATCTCGTAGCGGCTCTGGACGGCCTCGACCAGCGCCTCCACCGACTCGTCGCTCGCCTCGTTGGAGAGGTTGCGGCTCTGGATCCAGCTCGAGTAGTTGCGCAGGCGGTCGTCGACCGACTTGTCGAGCACGAGCGTGTTGAAGATGTAGGCGCGGGTGCGCAGGCCGGGCTGGAGCGCCTCGGTGACGGCCTCGGCGGTCGTGCGGCGCACCTCGCGGTCCGGGTGCATGAGGCGGCTGAGCGCGACCTCGAGCGGCTGGCCGTCCACCTCGACGGCGGACATCAGCTCCGCGAACAGGCGGCCCCAGGCGCTGCGGCCGGTCTGGGACTTCTCGGCCATCAGCTTCTCCTCGGGCTCGGAGAGGAGGTGCGGCCGGTAGCGGCGGGCGGTGCGCAGGTAGTGGCGGGCGAAGTCGAGGCCCGGATGCCGGAGGACCTCCTCGGCGCGGTCGTCGTCGATCGCCGCCCACTCGAGCTCGAAGAAGACGAGCTTCGTCTCGATGGCGGTGGAGCGCTCGGTGACGCGCGCGACGAGGGCGCCGCGGGCGGGGTCCTGCGTGTCGACGGAGAAGTCGAGGTGCGCGAAGCTGCCGGCGCGACCGCCGAGGTCCGCGACCCTCTCGAGCTCGCGCATCGCAGTCTCGAGCCCCGGCCCGTCGAGGTCGCCGACCTTCCCGGCGTAGCGGTCCGCGAACGCGTCGGCGAGCTGCTGCGCCTCGTCGAGCAGCCGCTCGACCCCCGCGGCGCCCTGGCCGTCGACCAGGTCCTCGAGGTTCCAGCTCGCCTGCTCGAGCTCCGGGTCGGTGATCTCTGTCGCCATCGCGCAAAAGGTAGCCCCTGCGGGCATCCGGCCCGCAGTTCTGATGCGGCTGCCCGCCATCCGGGCGTTCTTGACCGGCTGCGCCTCCTACGGGCGGAATCGCGCGTGCAGGTGGTCGTCGTGGTGGACGAGCTCCTGCACGATCCCGCGGGGGCCGCGGAGGTTCAGCGACGGGCCGACGAAGACGTCGGTCGCGCCGGCGCGCACGAACGCG
Organism: Solirubrobacteraceae bacterium; assembly: GCA_035942275.1. Lineage (GTDB taxonomy): Bacteria > Actinomycetota > Thermoleophilia > Solirubrobacterales > Solirubrobacteraceae > CADCVT01. Next base: position 3,397 of record DASZDF010000244.1, read on the forward strand.
TTGACGAGCCCCTGCGCCAGCACGCGATCGACCTGCGAGGCCTTCGTCGGCGCGAGCAGGACGCGGTCGCGGCGCGGGTAGTAGACGTCGACGTCGAGGCCGTTCTGGTGGGAGGCGTGGCCGAGGCCGCCGAAGCGCCGGCCGAACCCCCCGCCCCGCGGGCGCGACAGGTCGCCGACCCCGACCGGGGGCGAGTCGGGGTACGCCCGGCGGAACGCGGCGAGCGTGATGAGGATGCGGTGCACGGTGCGGTCGGTGCCGTAGCGCCGCCAGACGCGGTTCGGGCTCTGGTCGAGGACGGGATCCCACGTGAAGTGGTCGAGGCCGTCGGGCGGGAACGGGACGCCGTTGACGAGGCGCCCGCGATGGAACGGCGAGCCGAGCGCCCGCGACGGCTCGCGCACGTCGGGCCCCCCCGACTCGGTCGGCGGCGGCTCCGGCAGGACCGGCTCGAGCGGGACGCCCTCTTCCGGCGGCGGCGGGGGCTCGACGACCGGCTCGGGCTCCGGCCAGCGCGGCACGGGCCGGTCCTGAGCGGCCCAGCCGACCCCGATGCCGCAGCCCGCGACGGCGAGCACGGCGAGCGCTGCAAGCAGTCGTCGCACGTCACCCAAAGGTACGGGGTGGAGGGTGCGAGCGGTCCGGGTCGGCCGCCGCGGTCCGCCCGGGGCGGCCCGAGCGGTCGGCGCCCTCAGCCGGGCAGCTTCGCGCCCGGCGCGCGGAACCCGTCGAGCGCGAGCTGGAGGTAGCGCTCCCAGTTGCGCCGGCTCTGCATCACCGCCGCGAGGCCGCACATGACGAGCGGGACGTCGTCGGGCTCCGCGTCCTCCCGCACGACCCCGGCGCGCTGCGCCCGCGCGAGCAGCTCCGCCATCCGCTCGCCGAGCTTCGTCTCCTGCTCGGCGACGGCGCGCATCGTCTCCTGCGGCTGCGCCGCGAGGACCTGGACGAGCGCGCGGTCGCCGGCCTGCTGCTCGGCGCCCGCGCGCAGGACGCCGGCGAACGCCTCCCACGGATCGTCGTCGCCCTCGAGCGCGGCCTGGGCCACCTCCGCCATGCGCTCGAACTTGTCGAGGATGAGCGCGTGCACGAGCGCGTCCTTGGTCGGGAAGTGCCGGTAGAGCGTCCCGACGCCGACGCACGCCCGCTTCGCGACGTCCTCCATCTGCGTCTCGAGCCCCCGCTCGCCGAACGCGGCCTTCGCGGCCTCCACGATCTTGGCGCGATTGCGCACGGCGTCCGCGCGCATGGGGCGCCCTTCGCACGTACTCGTGGCGATGTCGGCGGTGTCGGGCTGCAAGCGGAATCAGTCTTCCGTATAGTCACCGGCGAGAACCGGAACCGGACTTCATCTTAGGGGATACAACGGAATGACCGAAGCAGAACGACTCGAACGGCGCAAGTGGCTCGCGCTCGTCCTCCTCGCCGCGGCGCAGTTCGTCGTGGTGCTCGACGCCTCGATCGTCAACGTCGCGCTGCCGTCGATCGGCCGCGACCTGCAGTTCTCCCAGGAGAACCTGTCCTGGGTCGTCAACGCCTACACCCTGACCTTCGGCGGCTTCCTGCTGCTCGGCGGACGCATGGCCGACCTGCTCGGCCGCCGACGCCTGTTCATCGCCGGCCTCGTGTTGTTCGCACTCGCGTCGCTGGCCGGCGGCTTCTCCCAGACCGAGGGCCAGCTGATCGCGTCCCGCGCCGTCCAGGGCCTCGGCGCGGCACTGCTGTCGCCCGCCGCCCTCTCGCTCGTCACGGTGATGTTCAC
>DASZDF010000245.1:0-3866 GCA_035942275.1 Solirubrobacteraceae bacterium
ACGTTCTTCGCCATCCGCCGCTAGCCCGTCTTGACCGCAGCGCCCCGCCACCGCCTCGTCCGCCGGCTCCCCGTCGCGTTCCTCGGCGCGCTGGCGGCGGCTCTCGTGGGCGCGGAGCCGGCGCGGGCGCACGGGCTGGTCCAGCGCGCCGACCTCCCGATCCCGGAGGAGTGGTTCGTGCGCGCGTCGGCGATCGTGCTGGCGGTGTCGTTCGTCGCCCTCGCCGTGCTGTGGCCGAAGCCGAAGCTCGAGCGCCCGCGCTGGCGCCCGCTGCCGCGCCCGTTCGACCGCGCGCTGTGCTCGCGCGCCCTGCGGATCGCGTGCGGGACGGTCGGCGTGCTCCTGCTGGCCCTCACGATCGCGAGCGGCTATGCGGGCCCGCCCGGGCCGCAGGACAACTTCGCGCCGACGTTCGTCTACGTCGTCGTGTGGGTCGGGATGGCGGTGGTGAGCCTGCTCTTCGGCGACGTCTTCCGCGCGTTCAACCCGTGGCTGGCGCTCGGGCGCCTGCTGCCCTCCGCGCGCAGGCCGTACCCCGAGCGCCTCGGCCACTGGCCCGCGGTGGCGGGGCTGGCGGCGTTCGTGTGGATGGAGCTCGCGCACGGCAGCGGCGAGGGCCCGCGCAACGTCGCGACGGCGGCCGTGGTCTACACGGTCCTCACGCTCGCCGCCATGGCGCGCTACGGCGCCGAGCCGTGGGCCGAGCGCGGCGAGACGTTCGGGGTGTACTTCGGGCTGCTGTCGCGGATCTCGCCCTTCGAGGCGCGCGAGGGACGCGTCGGCGTGCGCCCGCCGCTGTCGGGCCTCGCGCACGTGACGCCGCGGCCGGGCCTCGTGGCGCTGCTCGCGGTGATGATCGGCTCGACGACGTTCGACGGGTTCAGCCAGGGCAGCGCGTGGGCCGACGTCGAGCCGGAGCTCGCGGCGTTCTTCGAGTCCGCCGGAGCGTCGCTCGACATGGCGGCGCGCCTGAGCGCGACGGTCGGCCTGCTCGTGGCGATCCTCGCCGTGGCGGCGTTCTACGCGCTGGGGATCGCCGGCGCCCGCACCGTGAAGGGCAGCCCCGCCGCGGAGCGCCTGCGCGGCGGGTTCGTCCACTCGCTGGTCCCGATCGCGGTCGTCTACGTGCTCGCCCACTACCTGACGTTCCTGATCTTCCAGGGCCAGGCGATGGCCTACCTCGCCTCCGATCCCCTGGGCCAGGGGTGGGACCTCTTCGGCACCGCCGACGACGCGATCGACTTCTCGGTGATCAGCCAGAACGCCACCTGGTACGCGCAGGTCGGCGCCGTCGTGCTCGGCCACGTCGCGGCGCTGACGCTGGCGCACGACCGCGCGCTCACCCTCTACTCCGACGGGCGGGCCGCCGTCCGCTCCCAGGTGTGGATGCTCCTGATCATGATCGGGTTCACCATGCTGGCCCTGTGGCTCCTCCAGTCGGCGAACGGATGACCAGGCGACCGCTCCTCCTCCTCGCGGTGCTCCTCGCCGGCTGCGGCGCCGACGACGACGGCGGCGAGGGCAAGTCGTCGAGGCTCGTCGACTTCACGAAGAAGCCGCCGTTCGTCAACGCTCTGGAGATCGATCCCGCCGACGAGTCGTTCCTGCTGACGACGAACCGCGGCTTCTACCGGATCCCCAAGGACGGCGGCGAGCCGGAGCGCGTGCGCGCGAAGGTGACGGCGAAGGAGGGGAGCTCGCCGATCGGGACGTTCCTCGAGATCGACGTGCTCGGCCCCGGCGAGGTCGTCGGCTCCGGCCACCCGGACAACGCGAGGCCGCTGCCGCCCTACCTCGGCTTCATGCGCTCGACCGACGGCGGGCGCAACTGGACGGTCGTCTCGCGCCTCGGCGAGGCCGACCTGCACCAGATCCGCCGCATCCACGACCGGCTCTACGCGTTCGACGCCGTGCTCGGCGCGATCCTGATCTCGGAGGACGACGGGAAGAACTGGGAGGAGCGCTTCACGCCGCGCCAGCTCGTGCTGGACTTCGTCGTCGACCCCGAGGACCCGGAGCACATCATCGCCTCGACCGAGGAGCAGATCTACCGCTCGCAGGACGGCGGCGAGAAGTGGCGCCCCGCGACCCAGGGCAGCGCGCCGCGGCTCGACTGGCCGGCGCCGGAGGCGCTCATGCGCGCCGACAAGGACGGCCTGTTCCAGGTCTCGACCGACGGCGGCCAGACGTGGGAGCGCCGCGGCCGGATCGAGGGCGAGCCGTACAAGGTGCGTGCGATCGACGCCGAGCGCGCGTTCGTCGCGCTGAGCGACGGCACGATCCTCGAGACGACCGACGGCGGCAAGAGCTTCGAGGAGCGGTTCCGGCCATGAGGCGCGCTCTGCTGCTCGGCATCCCGGCGTCGCTCGTCGTCGCCGCGCCCGCCTCGGGCCACTCGGTGATGAAGGTCGAGGGCGGCACGATCCACTACACCGCCAACGACGACACCTCGCTCAACCGGCTGTCCGTCACGTTCGAGGGCGACCAGATCCGGTTCTTCGACCGCGGCGCCGACGGCGGCATCAACCCGCCGCCGGACAACAGCTGCACCGTCGGCGACGAGACCGACGCCAACGGCTACATCTACGAGATCCTCTGCCCGCGCTCCGGGAAGACGGCGATCCGCATCGACGTCGGCGAGGCGCAGGACAGCGTCACCGCCGAGGTCCCGCTGAACATCACGGGAATCGGCGGCGCGGGCGCCGACACCATCGCCACCGGCGACGGTGTGGACGCGGTCAACGGCGGCGCGGGCAACGACACGATCCGCTCCGGCGGGGGCAACGACCAGGTCGTCGGCGAGGTCGGGGACGACAACCTCTCCGGCGGCGCGGGCGACGACGTCGTCCAGGCCGCGCTCGGCGCCGACACCGCGGACGGCGGCGCCGGCAACGACGACATCCGCGTCCGCGACGGCGTGGCCGACCGCGCGCTGTGCGGCGACGGTAACGACCGCGTCCAGGCCGACGACGGCGACGACGTCGAGGCCGCGTGCGAGAGCGTCGAGCGCCAGGGCACCGTCGCATCGCCGGACCAGACGGGGCAGCCGGGACCGCCCGGGCAGCCGGGCCCCGGTCCGGGACCGGGCGGCGGGCCGGCCCCGCCCGACGGCACGCCGCCGCGCGTGCGCGCGGGCGGCTCGACCCTCCAGCGCTTCAACCGGTCGCGGCGGCTCGTCGTCGTCGCGACCTCCAGCGAGGCGGCGGAGCTCGTCGGCGGCGGCTACGTGACGTTCGGCGAGAACCGCGTGGCGTTCCGCTCCGCCCGCAGGCCGGTCACCGTCGGCGGCGGCGGCGTGCGGCTCACGCTCACGCTCGCCGCGCGCGACGCACGCAAGCTGCGGCGGTTCCTCGCGCGTCGCAAGCGCAAGGCCGTCGCGACGATCACCGTCGTCGCCACCGACGCCGCGGGCAACTCGTCGGCTTCGCGGCTGCCGCGCATCACGCTGCAGCGCTGAGCGGGGGCGCGCGAAAGGCCGGCGGCCCGCGGCCGCCGCCCCTCCACGAGAAGCTCCGCTAGAGCTTGCGGCTGTACAGCGTGCTGCGGGTCGTGCGCCCGGCGGCCACCACCGTGACCGTCACCCTGTACGTCCCGCGGCGCAGGCCGCGCGGGCGCAGCGAGAGCCGGTGGATGACCGCCGCCGACCGGGTCCTCGCCCGCACGCGGCGGATGACCTTCTTGCCGCGCCTGACGACGACGCTCACCCGCGCCTCCGCGCCCAGGCGATACGCGACCCCGAGGCGCTTGCGGTTCCGGCCGCCGAACGCCGGCGACGAGAGCTTGAACGTCCGCAGCACGCCGCACGTCGAGCGCCGGTAGTGCGGGCGGACGATCCGGAAGCGCCCCTTCGAGCGCTGGAGCGTCAC
>DASZDF010000246.1:0-12225 GCA_035942275.1 Solirubrobacteraceae bacterium
TGGCCGACGCACCTGTGGGATCTCCGCCAGGCGGCCGAGGAGGCGGCGCTGTCGCGGATCTACGGCGGCATCCACTTCCCGATCGACGGCAGCGTCGGCCTCGACCTCGGCCGGCGCGTCGCACGGCTCGCGCTGCGCGCCCAGCGGGCTTAACAGTCGCGTAATCGCCAGCCAACCGCGGCCGGGGAGTCTGTGACGCGGGTCACCATGCTGGAGTTCAGTCGCGCCCTGTACCGCGAGCTCGCCCCGGACGTCGATCCGGCGCTGGCGCCGGACGCGCACCGGCGGGTCCTGACCGCCTCCGAGGAGTGCATGCAGCGCCTCGCGACGGACCGCCGCTACTTCGCCGACCCGGCGCGCAAGCTCTTCCGCGACATCCGCTGGTGCTTCCCGGTCTCGAGGCAGGACAGGGTCCACCGGATCGTGCGGCTGGTCGTGCAGGCCGCGGAGCGGCACCTCGACGAGCAGCCCCACCGCACCGACGACGGCGAGCCGCTGCGCTGCCCCGCGATGACCCGCCACGGCGACCCGTGCCAGCGCGCGCCGCTGCCGGAGAGCGGGTTCTGCCCGTCGCACCGCCACCTCTCGGTGGCCGGCGATGGCTGGTAGCCGGCGCGGCGGCGGCCGGCGCGGCCGCTCTAGACCACCCGCGCGAGCCGCTCGGCGGCCTCCCGCACGTCCTCGTCCGGGATCGCGAGCGACAGGCGGGCCCAGCCGCGGCCCTGCGACCCGAACCCCTCCCCCGGCGCGACGGCGACGCGGTGCTCGTCGAGCAGGCGCTCCGCGCTCACGCCCTCCGGCAGGCGCCACCACGCGTAGAACGTCCCCTCGGGCGCGGCGAGCCCGGGCAGCGCGGCCACGAGCACGTCGCGGCGCCGGCGGTAGACCTCGCGCCGCTCGTCGACGCTCGACTGGTCGCCGGTGAGAGCAACCTCGAGCCCGCGCTGGAGGCCCGTCCACACCCCGGCGGTCATGTGGTCGATGAGCGTCTGCACCCGCCCGACGATCTCCGCGCACCCGACGAGGAACCCGATCCGCCAGCCGGCGATCCCGTAGACCTTCGAGGGCGACCACAGCTCGACCGCGACGTCGCGCGCGCCCTCCGCCGACAGCACGCTGCCCGCCTCGTGCCCGTCGAACGCGAGCCGGTCGTAGGCCAGGTCGTGCAGCAGCCACCCGCCCCGCTCGGCGGCGAACGCGACCGCGGCGTCGAAGGTGCCGGAGCGAACACACGTCGCGCACGGGTTCGACGGGTAGTTGAGGACCGTCAGCGCCGCCCGCTCGCCCCGCACCGCGTCGAAGCGCGGCTGGAACGCGGCGGAGGGATCGAGCGGCAGCGCCACCGCGCGCGCGCCCGCCAGCGCCACGCCCGACGGGTAGTCCGGGTAGCCGGGGTCGGGCAGGAGGACGACGTCGCCCGCGTCCGCGCACGCGAGCGCCACGAGCATGATCCCGGTCTTCGTCCCGGGCACGACCGTGACCTCGCGCTCGGGGTCGAGCGTCACGCCGTGGTCGGCCGCGTAGCGCCGCGCGATCGCCTCGCGCAGCGAAGGGTGCCCGGCGAACGGCGGGTAGCCGTGCACCGGGACCGACTCCTCGAGCGCGGCGGCGGCGACCGCCTCGCGCACGTGCGGCGGCGGCGGGATGTCCGGGTTGCCGCGGCCGAGGTCGATCAGGCGCTCGCCGGGCGCCGCCCGCGCCGCCGCGACCGCCGCGAGCAGCCGCATGAAGTACTGCTCGGGCAGGCGCGCGAGCGCGGCGGGTGGGTCGCTCACGCGGCCCTCAGCGTCAGCAGCGCGAACCCGAGCGTGTCGCGCCCGTCCTGATGGCCCCACCGCGCCCGCGCCCGCTCGACCCACGCCCGCAGCTCCGGCGCGTCACCCTCGGCGCCCAGGTAACGCTCGCCGTTGGCGATGAGTCCCTCCTCGTAGCGCGACCAGTCCGCGTCCGACGCGATCCGCTCGTCCTCGACCTCCCACCCGGCGGCGCGCGCGCCGTCGAGCAGCGACTCGCGGTCGGGGAGCTCGTCCGCGCTCGCCCCGAGCGCCTCCAGGTAGGACGGTGTCGGCTCGCGGCGCCAGAACCCCTCCCCCACGAGCGCGCGCCCACCCGGCCGCGCGAGCCGGCGCAGCCCTGCGAGCGCGTCGGCCCACGTCCCGAACGCGTGTGAGGACGCGATGCAGATGACGAGGTCCCACGCCGCCTCCATGGGCGCAACCTCCTCGAGCGGCGCGGTGTGGACGATGTCGACGCGCTCGTGCGCCAGCGCCGCCCACCTCGGCGACGGCTCGATCCCCATCGTCGTGACGTGGTGGCGGCGCTTCACCCGCGCGAGGATCTCGCCGTTGCCGCACCCGACGTCGATCGCCGTCGCGCCGGCGGGCAGCGCCAGGAGGCCGATCGCCTCCTCCACGTCGGCCTCGGACAGCGGGTTGGCGAACGGCAGGTCGCCGTGCGTGATCGCCGAGATCGTGTCGCGGTCCAACTCAGGCGTCCGACCGGCGCTTGAAGACGAGCAGGTGCCCGTCCTTCTCCCCGTGCATCGCCTGGTCGGTGAGGATCTTCACGAGCTCCCACCCCTCCGCGCCCAGCTCGTTCAGCCGCTGCTCGACCGCCGCGCGGTCGATCTCGTCGCGGTTCTTCCCGAGCAGCCCGTGGTGGATGACGGAGGTCGTGTACTCCCAGCTCATGACGGCGGGACCCATCCTCCCACAGCACGCTCGAGCTCGAGCGCGCAGGCGATCGACACGTGGTCGTGGTCGACCGGAGCGACGACCTGGACGCCCAGCGGCAGGCCGCGGTCGTCGAGGCCGAGCGGGACCTGCGTCACCGGCAGGTGGAGCAGGTTGAACACGGCCGTGGGCGTGATCGCCCACGCGCGGCCGACCGTGCGCCCGTGCTTCGGCGCGACACGCGCGTGCGGCGGGTGCAGCAGCACGCCGCCGTTCATGATCCCCTCGACCTCGGCGGCGAGCGCTTCCGCGGCCGCCCGCGCGCGGCGGATCCGCCCGTCGGGGATGCGGTCGCCGACGCGCTCGAACGCGATGAGGATGAGGGTCGGCAGCGTGTGTGGGCCGCTGCCGCGCAGCAGCCCTCCGAACGCGCGCCGCAGCGCCACGCGCGGCACGCCCGCCTCCGCGAGCACCTCGGCGAACGACGCCGGTGAGCCGTCCTTCAGCGCGAGCAGGTACAGCTCGAGCGCCCGGCGCATCGACTTCAGCGACTCCCGCCGCACGCGCGCGCCGGCGGCGGCCAGCGCGTCGGCCGCCCGCTCGCGCGCGTCGCGCAGGTCGCGCGACACCGGCACGTACCACGCGCGCTCGCCGACCACGACGTCCAGCCCGTCCAGCGACACGCCGGCGGGGTCGCCGAGCGAGACCTCGCGGGTCAGCGGGTCGACGCCATCGGGTCCGGCGAGGACGCGCAGCAGCGGCATCAGGTCCTCCGCCCGCCGCGCGATCGGTCCCGACGTGAGCATCCGCGCCGCGTCGCCGTCCGCGACCGGGAACTGGCCCGTGTTCGGGATTACCCCGCACGAGGGCATGTGGCCGAACACGCCGTTGAAGAACGCGGGCAGCCGGATCGAGCCGCCGATGTCCGAGCCCAGCCCGAACGGCGAGCCGCCGCTGCCCACCGCCGCGCCCTCGCCGCCCGACGAGCCGCCCGCGGTGCGGCGGGCGTCGTACGCGCTGTTCGAGCGGCCGTACACGTGGTTGGAGGACTCGATCCACATCGTCATCTCGGACGTGTTCGTGACCCCGACGGGAATGGCGCCGGCCGCCCGCAGCCGTGCCACCGCGGGGGCGTCCTCGGTCGCCCGGTGGTCGCGGCGCGCGACGAGCCCGGCCGAGTTCGGCATCCCCGCCAGCGCGAACGACTCCTTGATCGTGCACGGCACGCCGTGCAGCGGCCCGGTCGGCTGGCGCGCGTCGGCCTCGTCGGCCTCGCGCAGCGCCTCCTCGAACCGGTCGGCGGCGAGCGCGCGCGTGCGCGGCTGCGCGCAGCGCAGGACCTCGATGTGCTCCTCGACGACCTGGCGCGAGGTCGTCTCGCCGGAGCGGATTGCGGCCGCGAGCGCGAGCGCGGAGCGGCGGGTGAGCGGCTGGGTCGAGGGGCGGGCGAGGACGGCCACGCGGCGAGTCTCCCACGGCGCGTGCGTGCGTCGCATCACACACGCGCCTTGTGACGCGCGTAGCTTTCGCGGCGATGCTCCCTCCCGGACCCAGTTGGCCTGCCGCCGTGCAGGCGATCGCATGGTGGACGCGGCCCGTCCCGTTCATGGAGCGCTGCCGCGTCCGCTACGGCAGCCGGTACACGATCCGGATGCTGGGGACGCCGCCCTTCGTGACCATCTCCGACCCCGCCGAGGTCAAGGAGGTGTTCATGGCGCCGCCGGACGTGCTGCACCCCGGCGAGGGCGCCGAGGTCCTCGAGCCGGTCGTCGGGAAGAACTCGCTGATCCTCCTCGACGAGAAGCCGCACCTCGAGCAGCGCAGGCTCATGCTGCCCGCGTTCCACGGCGAGCGCATGAAGCGGCTCACCGGCCTCATGACCGAGGTCATCGAGTCCGAGGTCGAGAGCTGGCCGCGCGACCGCGCCCTGCGCCTCCACGACCGCATGCAGGCCCTGACGCTCGAGATCATCCTGCGCGCGGTCTTCGGCCTCGACGCCGACGAGCGGCTCGACGCGCTGCGCACGAAGCTCGTCAGGGTCCTCGACTTCGGCCTGACGCCGGCCTCGCTGCTCCCGATGCTGCGCCGCGACTTCGGGCCGTCGCACCAGTGGTCGGACTTCCTCGCCCTGCGCGCGGAGGTCGACCAGATGATCTTCGACCTCATCGACGAGCGCCGCGCCGAGGACGCCGACCGCGACGACGTCCTCGCGATGCTCCTCACCGCACGCCACGAGGACGACACGCCGATGTCGCCCCAGGAGCTGCGCGACGAGCTGATGACGCTGCTCGTCGCCGGCCACGAGACGACCGCGTCGCAGCTCGCGTGGACGTTCGAGCGGCTCATGCGCGAGCCGCGCGTCATGCGCCGCCTCACGGACGCCGTCGACGCCGACGAGGACGAGTACGTCGACGCCACCGTCACCGAGTCGCTGCGCCGCCGCCCGGTCCTCCCCATCGCCGAGCCGCGCCTGGTCAAGAAGCCGGTCGAGATCGGCGGCTGGCACTACGAGCCCGGCTGCGCGCTCGCGGTCAACGCGTGGCTCGTCCACCACGACCCGAAGATCTACGACGAGCCGTACGCCTTCCGCCCGGAGCGCTTCCTCGACGAGCAGCCCGGCACGTACACGTGGATCCCGTTCGGCGGCGGCCGGCGGCGCTGCATCGGCGCCAGCTTCGCGCAGCTCGAGATGCGCCTCGTGCTGCGCGCGGTGATGAGCCGCTATGAGCTGGAGGCGACGTCGGAGAAGATGGAGACGACGCGGCGGCGGGCGATCACCTACACGCCGAGCCGCGGTGCCACCGCCGTGGTGCGGGCGCGCAGGACGGCGGGCGTTCGCGCCGATCCCGTTCTCGTCTAGCTGCGTGGACCGGCGCGAAGCGCCCTGGAGAGGGGCGTCGATCTCCCTCTTCCGCACCGGCTGAGCGGCACGGCGCCCCGTCCGACCTGGGGCCACCTCCCTGTTGTCGGCCGGTGGACGGAATCCTGCAATGCTCCGACCGGAAATGGGTGTACCAACGGTCCTCAGGCTCTACGTCGTCGGCGGCACCCAGGCGTCGGAGCGGGCGCTGCAGAGCGTCCAGCGGCTGCACTCGGCGCTGCCGGGCGACGCGGAGTTCGAGGTCGTCGACCTCCGCGAGCGGCCGGAGGTCGCCGAGCGCGAGCGGATCGTCGCGACGCCGCTGCTCGTCCGCCTCTCGCCCGAGCCGGTGCGGCGGATCGTCGGCGACCTGTCCGACGTCGACCGCGTGCGCTGGTCGCTCGGCCTCCCGGACGAGGACGGCGCGTGAGCACGACCGGGTACGAGATCGCGCGCCTGCCGTCCGGCATCCCCGGGCTCGACGGCGTGCTCAACGGCGGGCTGCCGCAGCGGCGGCTGAGCCTCGTGACCGGCACCGCGGGCACCGGCAAGACGCTCTTCGGCGTGCAGTTCCTCGCGGCCGGGATCGCCCGTCACGACGAGGCCGGCGTCTTCGTGACGTTCGAGGAGCGCCCCGCCGCGATCCGGCGCAACTTCCGTTCCTTCGGCTGGGACGTCGCCACGTGGGAGGACGAGGGGCGCTGGCGCTTCGTCGACGCGTCGCCGCAGCCGGAGGAGGAGACCGTCGTCGCCGGCGAGTTCGACCTCTCCTCGCTCGTCGTCCGGGTCAAGCACGCGGTGTCGGAGTCCGGCGCGCGGCGGGTCGCGATCGACTCGACGGGCTCGCTCGTCGAGCAGTTCGCCAGCCCGTTCGCCGCGCGGCGCGCGCTGTTCCAGATCGCCGCCGAGCTGCAGGACATGGGCGTCACCTCGGTGATGACCGCCGAGCGCGCCGACGACTACGGCCCGATCACGAAGTACGGCTTCGAGGAGTTCGTCTCCGACAACGTGGTCATCCTGCGCAACTCGCTGGAGGGCGAGAAGCGCCGCCGGACGATCGAGGTGCTCAAGCTGCGCGGCGGCTCGCACCTCAAGGGCGAGCACCTCTTCACCATCCAGCCCGCGCACGGCCTGATCGTCGTGCCGCAGGAGACGATCGACATCGAGTACGAGGCCTCCGGCACCCGCCTCACGACGGGGCTTCCCGAGCTCGACGAGATGTGCCGCGGCGGCTACTACGACAAGTCGCTGATCCTGGTCACCGGCGCGACCGGCACCGGCAAGTCGCTGATGGCGTCGCACTTCATCGCGGGCGGCGTGGCGAACGGCGAGCGCGCCCTGCTGCTGTCGTTCGAGGAGAGCCGCGCGCAGCTCATCCGCAACGCCTCGCGCTGGGGCCTCGACTTCGAGCAGATGGAGGCCGACGGGATGCTGCGGCTCGTCGCCGCGGCGCCGGAGGCGGCCTCGCTGGAGGACCACCTCCTGCGGATGAAGGAGGAGGTCCGGACGTTCGCGCCCGACCGGGTGGCGATCGACTCGCTCACCGCGCTCCAGCGGATCTCGACGGCGCGCAGCTTCCGCGAGTACCTGCTGGGGCTGACCTTCCACATCAAGACGCACGCGCTCGTCGGGTTGATGACCGCCGCGACCGAGGACATCGCGGGCGCGGGTCTCGTCAGCGGCGAGCTGCACATCTCGACCGTCAGCGACACGATCGTCGTGCTCCAGTACATCGGGCGGGAGTCGGCGATCAGCCGTGGCGTCGCCGTCCTGAAGATGCGCGGCTCGGACCACGACAAATCGCTGCGCGAGTACACGATCGACGACGCCGGGATGCACATCGGCGAGCCGGTCCCGCTGCGCACGTGGACGCGTCTGCCCGAGGTCCTCTGACGTGGACGTCTCGGTCCAGCCGCTGGACGACCGCGCCGCGTGCATCACGATCGCCGGCAACGTCGACATGGGCCAGCCGGCGCAGCTCGAGGAGCTGCTGCGCAGCCTCGTCGTGGCCGGCACCACGCGGCTCGTCGTCGACCTGTCCGAGGCGCCGTTCCTCAACTCGAAGCTGCTCGACACGCTCGTGCGGATCTCGGCGAGCATCGACCCCCGCGACGGCGGCGTCGCGGTGATCACCGGGCACAAGTACGTCAAGCACATGCTCGAGGTCACCGAGGACGGCGGCGTGCTGCTGCTCGAGGACTCGAAGGACGCCGCGCTCGCGGCGCTCGGCGCCGCGGTCTAGGGCCGGGCCCGGCGGTCCTGCAGCGACCGCGGCGGGGCGGGCGGGCGGTCGCCGAAGAGGCGGCGATAGACGGTCTTCGCCAGCGACGGACCTCGGTGGATCTAGTCGTCGACGTCGCGGACGCGCTCGATGAACACGCTGTCGTAGCCGTACTCGTCGATGACGTCCTCCGCCCAGTCGAGTGCCTCCTCGGACGCGTCATCGCCGGGCGGGATCTGCAACGAGATACGCGGGCACTCGGGTCGGCGATTGTCCTCTTCGTTCACGTTGACACCGTCCGGCGAACTGGATCGCAGCCGTTGCTTCAGGCGCTGCCGCCCATCCTCGGAGTCGAACCTCGTGGTGGTGATCACCGTCGTCAGATCGCGGCCGCCGACCCGGTCGATGGCGCCCCGCGCGGCGGCCTCCGCGCCCGGCCGGACATAGACGCGAAACGGGCCGTCGCGGCTGGGCAGCACGACACAGAGGAAGTCTTCGCCGAGCGGCCTCAGCGCTCGCTGCAGGCGTTCCATCAGAACGAGCCGCGCCTCAGTGAGGCCGAACACCGGAACCGTCAAGCCGGTGTAGGTCTGCTCGCGCCGATTCTCGCCGCCGCCGCACCCCTGCGCCAGCAGGATCACGGCAAGCAGCGCGGCAACCCGGCTCAGGCGCAACATCTCGTCCTCGGCGGCGCCGCTGTAGCCACGCCGGCTCAGCCGCGGCGTCGCTGCTTCTTCGGCGGCGCCGGCCGGATGACGTCGAGCGTAAGACGGGAGGTCGCGCCGCTCGCCGAATCCTCGTTCGTCGCGACGGCGGTGAGCGCCGCGGTGCGCGACCTGCGTAGCGCCGCGAGGCGGCTCTTCGTGAGCGTGAAGCGGACGAGCCTCGTCGTCCCGGGCGGGACGTCGTAGCGCAGCGACTGGCGCGCTCCCTCGAGCGTCGCCACGCCGCGGCACCCCGGCTCGCCGGACGGCCAGTTCGGCGGGCAGCGCAGGCCGACGGCGAGCCTGCCCTTCCTCCCGACCCGCACGTGCGCGACGAGCAGCCGCGGGGCGCGCGCGCGGCGCGGGCCGGCGGGCGGGAGCGGGTCCTGCGCGGCGCCCTTCGAGTATTGGTCGGGCTCGGCGAGCGACGTCTGGAAGCCGTAGTCGGTGTCGGGATCGTCGGTCGTCGACGGCGGGGCGTCGCCCGCGGGCTCGACCGGCTGGTCGGTGACGGCGGCCAGGACGCGCTTGTACAGCTCGTGCTCCCAGTCCTGGCCGCCGGCGGGGACGAGCCCCGGGTCCTGGCCCGTGCGCACGACGACGATCCCCTGGGTTGGGAAGACGGTGACGAGCTGCCCGAACAGGCCCGAGAAGCGGTAGAGGTCGGCGGGCAGGTCGGGCATGTCGCGGTTCTGCTCGACCGGGCGCTCGGAGATCGTGGGGCCGATGCACGGCGAGCCGGCGTTGACCCAGATGAGCCAGCCGTAGCACCCGTTGGTGACGCTCGGCGCGACCGAGCGGCGCACGTACTCCGCCGACAGCAGCCGGTGGCCGCGCCAGACGCCGTCCCGGCGCAGCAGCTCGCCGAGGCGCCCGAAGTCGTCGGGGCGCATGTTCACGCCGTAGAAACCCGCGACGTGGCCGGCGCGGTCACGCTCCCAGTGCCAGGTGCCGGGCTCGATCTCCAGCGGGCCCATGAGCTCGCGCTGCGCGAACCTCTCGAAGTCGTCGCCGACGGCCCGCGCCGTCGCCTCGGCGAGCAGCGACACCGCGCTCTGCGCGTACTCGTAGAACGTGCCGGGCGGATGGACGACCTCGAGCGTGAGCGCGTCGCGGACGCGGTCCGGCATCGTGAAGATGTTGTAGTCGTGGAAGCCGTTCCAGCGCAGGCCCGACGTCATCGTGAGCAGGTCGTGCAGCGTGATCGTGCCGTGCGGCCCGTCGGCCTCGGGGACCAGCGAACCGACGGGATCGTCGGGCGACACCAGCCCGAGCTGCATCGCGCGGCCGAACACGAGCGACGTGACCGACTTCGCCATCGACCAGCTCTCGTACGTCGAGTTGCGGTTCTGCGACGCGAACCGGTCCTCGGCGACGAGGCATCCGTGCCGGTAGGCGCGCACCGCGAACGAGGACTGCGACGTCCCGTAGTCCATCGCGTCCTGGAGCTTCGCGGCGTCCATCCCCGCCTCGGCCGGCGTCGCCCGCTGCCAGTCGGAACGCGGTTCGTCGCAGCGCTTCGCGGCCTGCGCGGGAGCGGCCGCGACCAGCGCGAGCACGACCGCGACAACCGGTACCCGGACGCACCTCATCGCTCCGGGAACCTAGCGGGTGGCCTATGCCGCGAGGATCACCACGACGACGGCGAGGACGAGCAGCCCGACCCAGAACAGGCCGACCGCGAGCGGCCTCTGCATCGACCAGAACCCGGGGTTGGACTGCTCGCGCGTGTGGCGGCCCTCCGGCGGCTCGCCGACCCAGTCGTCGTCGTCGTAGTTCGGGCGGTTCACGATCCCGAGCCTTCCCGTTCCGTGGCCTTCCCAGCCGCCTCGACGGGCCCGCCGCCCCCGTTGCCGTGGCCGTTGCGGAAGGTCCCGCGGGCGAGGTCGAGCGCCGGGCCGGCCTGCGCGATGAGCTGGTTCATCACCTCGGTGACGCCCTGCGCGCCGTTGAGCACGGTCATCGAGTCGACGTTGTTGAACGCGCCCGCGGCCGCGGCCACGATCTCCGGCAGCTTCTCGGCGACCTGCTGCGCGATGACCGCCTCGGACTCCGCGGCCAGCGCCTCGGCGCGCCGCGCGATCGCGTCGGCCTCGGCGGTGCCGCGGGCGCGGATCGCCTCGCCGTCGGCGCGGCCGGTGGCCTCCGTCGCCGTCGCCTCGGCGACGCCGACCTGCTCGATGCGCTTCGACTCCGCGGCGGCGGCCAGCTCGACCTGCCGCGCGTTCGCGGCCGCCTGGAGCTCGGTCTGCCGCGCGGCGGCCTCGGCCTTCAGCTCGACCTCGCGCTTCGACGCCTCGGCGAGCTCGATCCGCGCCGCGCGCTCGCCCTCGGCCTCGACGCGCTTGCGGTAGGCCTCGGCGTCGGCCGGCTTGCGGACGCTGCTGTCGAGGCGCTTCTCCTCGCGCTCGGCGACGAGGTTCGCGACGGCGGTCTCCTGCACGACGACGCTCTTGCGCGCCTCGGCGTCGGCGAGCGGACCGGACTGCGCCGAGATCGCGGCCTGGCGGTCGATGTCGGCCTGGTACTCCGCCTGCTTGATCTGCGAGTTCCGTCGCGCCTGCGCCTTCAGCGCCTCGGCCTCCTGCTCGCGCTCGGTGGCCTCGCGGTCGGCGAGCGCCTGCGCGATGCGCGCCTGCTTCTTGACCTCCGCCGCCCGCGGCTCGCCCAGCGCCTTGATGTAGCCCGTCGGGTCGATGATCTCCTGGATCTGCATCGAGTCGACGACGAGGCCGAGCTTCTGCATCTCGTCGTTCGACGCGTCGCGCGTCTGCTGAGCCAGCTCGTTGCGGTTGGCGATCAGGTCCTCCACCGAGAGCCCGCCGATGATCGAGCGCAGGTGGCCGTGGAAGACCTCGCGGACGAGGTCGTGCATCTGTCCCCGGTTGGAGCCCTCGAGGAACCGCGTCGCCGCGTTGGTGATCGACTGCTCGTCGTCGCCGACCTTGAAGATCGCGACGCCGCGCACCCCCACGGGGATCTTCTGCTGGTCGACGCCTTCGACCTCGAGGATCGCCTTGTCGGCCTTCAGCGACAGGTACTGCGCCTTCTGGAGGATCGGCAGCACCATCGCGCCACCGCCGGTGACGATGCGGAAGACCTTGCCCTCGGGCGACGCCCGGCGCGCGCCGAACCCGGTGATGATCAGCGCCTCGTCGGCGGCCGGGACCCTCCACAGCACCTTGAACAGCAGCCCCAGCAGGATCGGGACGACGACGACGGCTGCGATGACGATGACGACCGCGGTTCCCATTTCACAGCTCCTCGCTAGACGGAAGGCGCGTCACGATCACCGTCCGCGGAGGCTCGTACTCGACCACGACGATCTCCTCGTACGGCTCGATCGATCCACCGTCGGCGTCCTTGGCGAGGAACGCCTCGACGCCGCCGCGGATCGCCACCATGACCTCCCCCAGCCGGCCCGGCCGGATCGCTCCGGCGGCGGTGACGCGGCCGGCGCATCCGATGGGAGACGTGCTGGCTGACATGACGCGGCCTGGAAGGTACTCGCAGGTCGCCCTCACCGCTATAGAACATTCCGCCACAAAGCGGGTGCAGCGGGCGCCGCGCGCGCGGCGACGGCCTCTACGGCGCCAGCGCGGCGGTCCAGGTGATCTGGCTGCGCGTGCAGCGGTCGATCACCTTCCGCCCGCGGCGGACGACGACGCTCGCCTTCAGCGTCCCCGCCCACGACTCCGCGGCCGGGTTCGCCGGGTCGAACGTGCGGCGGCCGGAGATCGTGATCGAGACGCGGCTGCGGATCCGGCC
>DASZDF010000247.1:0-1958 GCA_035942275.1 Solirubrobacteraceae bacterium
GAGGTACGCATACGCGACCCCGCGGCCCGGGTCGACCCACGCGAGCGAGCCGCCCACGCCCCCCATGCCGTAGCCGACGCCCGGCTCGATCCCGACGCCGAGCCCCCACGTCGACTCGCGCTCGAGCAGGACGTCGGGCGCGGTCATCTGCGGCTCGGCCATCCGCGCCGGCAGCCGTGCGAACAGGGCGGCGACGGCGCGGGCGGTGCCGTGCATGTTCACCCCGGGGATCTCCGCGGCGCGCCACGCGGCGGAGTTCACGACGTCGAGGTGGAGCAGGGCCGGCGGGTTGTCCATCGCCAGGCGCTTGACGTCGGAGGTCAACGCGCCCTCCGGCCACAGCCCGCCGGGGTCGGTCATCGGGACGACCCGCCCCTGCTCCCACGGCCTGAGGCCGCAGTGGATGTCGGTCCGCAGCTCCTCGCGCACAAAGCGCCCGAGCGGGCGCCCGTCGCGCTCGCGGACGATCGCCCCCGCGAGGTGGCCGTAGAAGAGCGCGTGCTCCCCGTGCGCGGCGCCGGGCTCCCACCAGAGCGGCTCGGCCTCGAGCAGCGCGATCGTGCGCTCCCAGTCGAGCAGGGCCTCGAGCGGCTGCGGCTCGCGCAGCGCGAGCAGCCCGGCCTGGTGCGCGAGGACCTGGCGCACGGTCGCCCCGCGCGGCAGCGGGGCGGGGTCGTCGGGCTCGGCCACCATGAGCGCGCACAGCGCCGCGACCGTCTTCGAGACCGAGAACAGGTGCACGAGCGAGTCGCGCCCGACGCTCCCGCTCCAGAGGTCGGCGACGAGCTCTCCGTCGACGTACGCGGCGAAGGCGGCGTCGTCGCCGAGGGCCCGGAAGGCGTCGCGGACGGGCTCGAAGCCGGGGGCGACCGTCCCGCCGGCCGTGACGCTCAGCCCCGGGTGCGGCCGCGCGGGAAGCCGAGGACGAGGTGCGGCGCCCGCGCGCGGGGCGCGGGGTCGTGCGTCTCGTCGTGCTGGTGCGCGGACGCGAACCGCAGCCTGCCGGCGCACCGCGGGCACGAGCCGAGCAGTCGCAGGCCGCGCGCCAGCGCCGCGCTGTACCACTCGAAGCCGCAGTCGCGGCAGCTCACGGGCGGGGACTTCAGCGAGCGTTCGTTCATGCCTCCGTCGTCACCGGATCGGGGTCCGCGTACGCAGACCTGGACGTCTGTTCGGTGAGGCCGAGGACGTCGTCGCGGGAGTAGTGACCGACGGAGTCGAAGAGCCGCTTGGCGTGGAGTCCCTGCCTGAGGTCGCAGTCGTGGACGAGCATGCCCTCCTCGCCGTAGAGCGGCCCGGCGACCACCGTCCCCCACGTCGGCTCCACGATGACCGCGCCGCCGTTGCCGTAGACCTCCTGCTCGGGGAGCGGGAACGGGAAGTCCTCCGGGAACGCCGACCGCGGGATGTACTGCGGGACCGAGACGACGAACGCGCCCGA
This sequence comes from Solirubrobacteraceae bacterium, assembly GCA_035942275.1. GTDB lineage: Bacteria > Actinomycetota > Thermoleophilia > Solirubrobacterales > Solirubrobacteraceae > CADCVT01. Next base: position 1,442 of record DASZDF010000247.1, read on the forward strand.
CTCGATCGCGATCGCCCGCATGTGCGCGATCCAGCCGTCCGAGTCGTCGGCCGTCGGCGCGACCCAGATCTGCGGCCCCTGCCGGTAGAGCGCGTACCGCGCGAGCGGCATGCGGTTCTCCCAGCAGATCAGCCCGCCGATGCGCCCGCAGCCGGTCTCGACCGCCCGCAGGTCGTCGCCGCGCCCGATCCCGTGGAACAGCCGCTCGTGCTGCGTCGGCATGAGCTTCCGGTGCTTGTGCAGCAGCCCCTCGGGGCCGATCCAGAGCATCGCGTTGTAGAGCGTGCCCGGGCGCTCGGACTCGCGCTCGTTGACGCCGACCACCGCGTGGATGCCGAGCGAGCGACACGCCGCGGCCAGCTCGTCGACGAGCGGGCCGGGAACGTCGACCGAGCTCAGCCACATCCGCTCCCAAAGCTCGTCCGAGCCGCCGAACGCCGCCGCCTTGCGCGCCCACGCGTTGGAGGGATACAGCGACACGAACGTCTCCGGCAGGACGACGAGCTCGGCCCCGGCG
>DASZDF010000248.1:0-3877 GCA_035942275.1 Solirubrobacteraceae bacterium
GCCGCCCACCTCTTCGGCTGGTGACCTCGACCTGCCGACGCAGCCCAGCCTCCGCAGGCTGAAGGCGTTCGGCATCCGGCCCAAGCACGCGCTGGGCCAGAACTTCCTCGTCGACTCGAACATCCTCGGCGTCATCGAGCGGGAGGCGAAGCTCGGCGACACGGACGTCTGCCTCGAGATCGGCGGCGGACTCGGGGTCCTGTCCGAGCACCTCGCCGCCCGCTGCGCGCACGTGCACGTCGTCGAGGTCGACCGCGCGCTCGAGCCGGCGCTCGACGAAGCCCTCGGCCCGCACACGAACACGACCCTCCATCTCGAGGACGCGCTGCGGCTCGACCTCGCGAGCCTCGCGCCGCCCCCGACCAAGGTCGTCGCCAACCTGCCGTACGGGATCGCGGCGACGGCCATCCTGAGAACGGTCGAGGAGCTCGAGGGCGTCACCCGCTGGGTCGCGATGGTGCAGAAGGAGGTCGGCGAGCGCTTCGCCGCGTCGCCCGGGAGCGCCGCGTACGGCGTGCCGAGCGTGCTCGCGCAGCTCGTCTGTGACGTGAAGGTGCTCCGGCCCATCGCGCGCACGGTCTTCCACCCCGTCCCGAACGTGGACTCCGTGCTGCTCGGGCTCGAGCGCAAGGGGCCACCGGCGGGGGAGCGGGTGCGCAGCGTCGTCCAGGGCGCGTTCGCGCACCGGCGCAAGGCGCTGCCGCGCTCGCTCGAGCTGGCCGGCGTGGCGCCGCGCGCCGAGGCCCGCGCCGCGCTGGAGCGGCTCGGCATCGCGCCCGAGGTGCGCGCCGAGCGCCTCAGCCCCGACGAGTTCCGCGCACTGGCGGAGGAGCTCGCTTGTTGACCGAGGACGCACCGGCGAAGATCAACCTCTGCCTGTTCGTCGGGCCGACCCGCGAGGACGGCCGGCACGAGCTCGTGAGCGTGATGGAGTCGATCAGCCTTGCCGACACGCTGCACCTCGAGCACCTCCCGTCCGGCGAGGACGAGGTCGTGTGCGAGGGCCTGGAGGACACGCTCGTCACGAACGCGCTCGCGTCCTTCCGCGCCGCGACCGGGTGGGACGGCGGGCCCGTCCGGATCACGATCGACAAGCGGATCCCGGTCGCCGCCGGGCTCGGCGGCGGGAGCGCCGACGCCGCCGCCGCGTTGCGCCTCGCCGCGCGGGCGAGCGGCTTCGAGGACGACGACGGCACCCTGCACCGCCTCGCGGCCGGCCTCGGCTCGGACGTCCCCGGCCAGGTCCGCCCCGGCCGCGTGCTCGCGACCGGCGCCGGCGAGCGGATCGAGCGACTGCCGCCGACGGACCCGTACGGCGTCCTCGTCCTGCCGAGCCGCGACCACCTCTCGACGCCGGCCGTCTACGCCGAGGCCGACCGCCTCGGCCTCCCGCGCACCGCCGAGCAGCTCGACGAGGCGCTGGCGCACGTCCGCGACCACGGCCCGCCGCCCGTCAACGACCTCCAGGACGCCGCCCGCTCCCTGTGCCCCTCGATCGACGAGGCGCTCGACGCCGCCCGCGCCGCCGGCGCCCGCGACGCGCTCGTCGCCGGCTCGGGCCCGACCGTCCTCGGCCTGTTCGACACGCCGGAGGAGGCCGAGCGCGCCGCGCACGAGCTGCGGGGCCGCGATCCGCGACCGATCGCCGCGAGGCCGGCATGCGCCTGATCCCGCTGGCCATCGCCACGGCGCTGCTCGTGAGCTGCGCGCGCTACCGCCGCTCGGTCCCGACCTCCCTGCTCGTCCTCGGCGTCGTGCTGGCCGCCGCGTTCACCACCTACGGCGTGGGCATCGTCAAGCTGCCGAACGTCGAGGAGCTGCTGCTCGACATCGGCGAGACGTTCGGCAACTGGGCGTACCTGCTGGTCGGCGCGCTGGCGTTCCTCGAGACCGGCGCGTTCATCGGGCTCGTCGCGCCGGGGGAGACCGCCGTCATCGCCGGCGGCGTCTTCGCGGGACAGGGGAACCTCGAGCTGGTCGTCCTGCTCGCGCTCGTCTGGGCCGCGTGCGTGGCGGGGGACTCGGTCTCGTTCTGGCTCGGGCGCAGGCTCGGGCGCGGGTTTTTGATCAAGCACGGGCCGAAGGTCAAGATCACCGAGGCGCGCCTCACGCAGGTCGAGGGGTTCTTCGAGCGCCGCGGCGGGATCACGATCCTCATCGGCCGCTTCATCGGGATCGTCCGCGCGCTTGCGCCGTTCGTCGCCGGCGCCTCGCGCATGCCCTACGCCCGGTTCCTGCCGTACGACATCGTCGGCTCCGGGCTCTGGGCGGGGACGTTCGTGCTGCTCGGCTACTTCTCGTGGCGCAACATCGACAAGGCGGCGGAGATCGCGTCCCGCGGGACGCTCGCGCTCGGCTCCACGGTCACGCTCGTCATCGCGCTGCTGCTCGCCCACCGGTTCCTGCGCACGTCCGAGCAGCGGACGGAGGCCCGGCGCTGGCTGCGTGAGCGCCGGGCGAGCCGTCACAATGCGCCGTCGTGAGCAACGACGCGGTCACCTATCTCGTCGGGGGCTGCTGCGCGGTGTTCGCGCTGGCGGCGTACACGGCGTGGATCCTCATCCCGGCCTGGACGGCGTACAGCCGCTGGTGGGAGCGGGCGGCGGCGGCGTTCCTCACGCTGTACGTGCTGGCGACGATGGTCGCGCTCGGGCTCGCGGGCGGTCTCGCCGTCGCCTGGTTCTGGGACGAGATCGCCGCCTGAGGGCGGCCGGCTCTACCCTCTGGGGCGTGTCCACGCCCATCCCAGGGACGGAGGCGGGGCTGGATCTCGCGACGCTCGACGCGATCACCGAGGCCGTCGAGTCCGGTGCGGGACTGCCCGAGGTCGTGCGCGCGGCGGGCCGCGCGCTCGACGCCAGCCTCGTCCTCGTCGATCGCGCGGGCCAGGTGCTCGCCGTCGCCGCGCGGTCGCCGGCCGACGAGCGCTCGCTCATGACCGAGGCCGACGACGTCGACGTCGTCGAGCTGCGCGTGGCGGACCGGCCGGTGGGGCGGCTGCGGCTGCGGATGCGTGGCGCCCCCGCCGGTCCCGCGCTGCTGCGGCTCGTCACGACGCTCGTGGCCTCCGAGGTCGAGCGCGTGCGGGCGCCGGAGCAGGCGTCGCGGGAGGCGGTGGCGAGCTTCCTGCACGGCGTGCTCGGCCGCGCCTTTCCCTCCCACGACGACGTCGTCGAGCGGGGCCGCGAGGTCGGGCTCGATCTGGAGGCCGGCGCGAGCGTCGTCGTCGCGCGCGCCCACGCGCACGTGACGACCGACGACGGGTGGCGCCAGCGGGTGCTCGCGACGGCCGAGCGCGGGGCCCGCGCCGCGGTGCCGGGCGCGGTCGCGGCGCTCACCGAGCGGGCGGAGGCCGTCGGCGCCGAGGTCGTCGTCCTCGTGCCCGGCGGCGAGGCCGAGTGCGCCCGCGCCGCCGAGGGCGTCCTGCGCGAGCTGCGCGCCGGCCTGAGCGGGCACTCGTTCGCGCTGGGCCGCAGCCGCGCGGCCGGCGACCCGCTCCAGCTCGACCGCGCGGGCAACGAGGCGCTGCTGGCGGCCAACGTCGCCGAGGGCGACGAGGAGCGCCCGGTGCTCGCCTTCGAGGAGACCGGCGCGTACCGGCTGCTGCTGCCGGCGATGAGCGAGGACCCCGCCGAGCTGCAGCGCTTCTACGCGGAGACGGTGGAGCCGCTCGTGGTCTACGACGAGCAGTACGCGACCGATCTGCTGCAGACGGTCGAGGCGTTCCTCGACGCGGACGGCAACGTCGCCGGCACCGCGGCGAAGCTGTTCACGCACCGCCACACGATCCGCTACCGCCTGGAGCGGGTGCGCGAGCTGACGGGGCTCGACGTCGCCTCGACGGACGGGCGGGAGAAGCTCTCGCTCGGCCTGAAGG
>DASZDF010000249.1:0-3785 GCA_035942275.1 Solirubrobacteraceae bacterium
CGGCGTAGGCGTGCGGCCGCGCGCTCCCGTGCCCGCGCCGCCGCGCGCAGCTTGCGCTCCAGCCGGGCGGCGCGAAGCTCCTCGCGCCGCGCGCGCGATTCGGCGGCTTCCTGCGCCGCGCGCGCCTGCTCGGACTCGTTAGTCGGCTTCGGGCTCTCGCTCGTGCTCGCGGATGCGACCGCGTCGCGCTCCGGTGCGGGCTCTGTCCCGCCACCGCCGCCGCTGGCCGCGCCAAACGCGAGCAGCAGCACGACGAACACGGCGATCGTCGAGCGGAAGCGCCGGTCGGAGGTGCGGCGGGCGACACCGAACGGCGGCGTCGGCTGCTCGCGCGAGGAGCTGAGGATGGCGTCCGCGCCCCAGGTGATCGCGGCGGCGGCGAGCCAGAGCACGAGGAAGGGGAGGAGGACGACGAAGAGCGCGATGCGGAGCAGGAGGGCGGCCATGCCCTCCCCATCGGCATCGAACGGTGGGGATCTTTAGACCGGAGTCGCCGGGGATGCGCTGTAGCGTGCCGCGGACATGGACTGGAGCGTGTTCGGCGAGACGTTCGTGACGCTGGTCGTGATCATGGATCCGGTCGGCGTCGCGCCGATCTTCATCGCGATGACGCGGTCGATGTCGACCGGCGAGCGGCAGAAGGCGGCGCTGCGGGCGACCGGCGCGGCGGCCGGGCTCGTCATCGGGTTCGCGCTCGTCGGGCAGGCGCTGTTCGACTACCTCGAGGTGTCGATCGAGAGCCTGTCGATCGCGGGCGGGCTGCTGCTGCTGCTCGTCGCGCTCGAGATGCTCCGCGGGATGGACGAGCCGAGCGAGGACACGGCCGACGTCGCTCTGGTCCCTCTGGCGACGCCTCTGGTTGCGGGGCCGGGGGCGATCGCGACGGTGATCATCCTCAGCGAGCAGCACCCGGGTGCCGCGGGGCGCGCGGGCGTGATCGGCGGGATCATCGCGGCGCTGCTCGCGGTGCTGGCGGTGCTGCTGCTGTCCGAGCGGCTGGGGCGCGTGCTTCCCGCGTCGCTGATCAGCTTCCTGACGCGGGTCTTCGGGTTGCTGCTGTCGGCGATCGCGGTGCAGCTCGTCGTGGACGGCGTGCGGGGGCTGGTGTGAAGCGCTTCGTCCTTCTGGTTGCGTTCGTCGCACTCGTCCCCGTCGGCGGTTCCGCTTCCGCCGCGCCGCGCTCGCAGGCGGCGACGACGCCGACGCGCACGGTCGACGCGGGCGGCGTGAGGCTCGCCTACCGCGCGTTCGGCTCGGGGCGGCCGATCGTCTTCGTCATGGGGCTGAGCGGGACGATGGACGCGTGGGATCCCCGCTTCCTCGACGCCGTGGCGGCGCAGGGGCGGCGGGTGGTCGTGTTCGACAACGAGGGGATGGGGCGATCGCGGGTGCGGCCCGGCACGATGACGATCCGCCGGCTGGGGGACGACGTCGCCGCGCTCATCCGCGCGCTGCGGCTGCGCCGGCCGGACGTCTTCGCGTGGTCGATGGGCGGGATGATCGGGCAGAGCCTCGCGGTGCGGCATCCCCGGCGGGTCCGGCGGCTCGTGCTCGCGGCGTCGGCGCCGGGGGACGGGCGCGTGGTGCCGTCGACCGGCCGCGGCGCGGAGGTGCTGCTGTCGCGCGAGGAGTCGCCGCTGAGCGCGCTCGACACGCTGTTCGCGCCGGGAGCCACGGCGGCCCGCGATGCGTATGCGGCGAACGTCGCTTTGCGCCGGGGAGCGGCCCCGGTCGGGCCGCGGTCGACGATCGACGCGCAGCTCGGCGCGTCCGCCGTGTGGCTCAGCGGGCGCGACCCGGACGGCAGGCGGGTGCGACGCCTGCGCATGCCGGTGCTCGTCGCGGGCGGGGAGCTCGACGAGCTGCTCCCGGTCGGGAACTCGCGGTACCTCGCGCGGCGGATCCCGCGCGCGCGGCTGGTCGTGTACCGGGACGCGTCGCACGCGTTCTTCCTCCAGAAGCGGATCGACTTCCTGCGCCGCCTGGATCGCTTCCTCGGATGATCGTCCCGGAGCTGATCTGCTCCGACCTCGCGCGCAGCGTCGAGTTCTACGTCGCGCGGCTCGGCTTCGCGGTCGGGTACACGCGTCCTCGCGAGCGGTTCGCGCTGCTCTCGTTCGAGGGCGGGGCGGAGCTGATGCTCGAGCAGCCCGTGCGCCGCGACCGGCTGTTCCCCCGCGCGCCGCTCGAGCACCCGTACGGTCGCGGCATGAATCTCGAGATCTCGGTGGCTGACGTCCGCGCGGTGCACGCGCGCTGCTCCGACCTGCCGCTCGTGCTCCCGCTGGAGGAACGGACGTACGCGCGTGAGACCGACGAAGTGCGGGTCCGCCAGTTCGCGGTCGCCGACCCCGACGGCTACGTCCTGCGGTTCACGCAGTCGCTACCAGCGGACGACGTCGCCGTCGTCGAAGACGTGGCCGGAGCGGGCGGCGGAGAACGCGACGAAGACGTTCGTGGCGCCGACGCCGGCGGCGCTCGCCACTGACGCCGCGACCGAGCGGAGCATCGCCTCGATTCGCTCCGCCGGGTGGAAGTCGGGCGCGAGGACATCGACCAGGACGGGGTGCGAGTCGTCGGCCTGCTCCGTGGCCGTCGCGCCCGCGTGCGCGTAGTGGTGCGGCGCGATCATCTCCCACGTGACGGTCACGCGCTCCTCGTCGATGCCGGTGTCGTGCGAGAACGCGCGCGAGATCGCGGGGAGCGCGGCAGCGGGATCGAAGTCGCCGGCGATGGGGAGCGAGCGGACGTGGACGAACGGCACTTGAGGCGGAGCGGGAGGGATTCGAACCCCCGGGCCCCCGAAGGGGCCGGCTGCTTTCAAGGCAGCTGCATTCAACCGGACTCTGCCACCGCTCCGAGCGGTCGAGAGGCTAGCTTGATGCGCCATGGCAGACGACCCGTTCTCGCGCCTCCCGAAGCGGGAGGATCCGCAGCGCGTCCCCCAACCGGTCGACGGCGAGCCCGGCCTCTTCGTGGTCGACGCGACGTGGGGGAAGATCGCGCCGATCTCGCTCCACCCGGACGTGAAGACCGTCGGCGAGCTCGAGGTCATCGAGCACCTGCGCGCCGGCGGGTGTGCCGTCGACACCCGGCAGGCGGAGTACACGGACCAGGGGACCCTGCGCGGCGCGATCGCCATCCCGCACGAGGAGATCGTCGAGCGACGGGACGAGTTCGACGAGGACGACGAGAAGGTCGTGATGTTCTGCAACGGCCCGCTCTGCACGGCGACGCCGCAGGCCATCGAGCGGCTCCTCGACGACGGCTTCCCGCCCGAGCGGATCCTGTACTACCGCGGCGGCGTGCGGGACTGGGTGACGCTGGGACTGCCCCTGTCGCCGCCGTGACGACGCTCTACACTCCGGCCTCCGGGAGAGGTGGCCGAGTGGCTGAAGGCACTCGCCTGCTAAGCGAGTAACGGGCTGAACGCTCGTTCGCGGGTTCGAATCCCGCCCTCTCCGCTAGAGGCCGGGAGCGAGAGCACCGCTACCATTCCCGGTCGCTTCACTGCGCCCGTAGCTCAGCTGGATAGAGCGTCGGTCTACGGAACCGAAGGTCAGAGGTTCGAATCCTCTCGGGCGCGTACGGCGAGGAGATGCGAGGAGCGGCAAATTCGCCGTTGCCATCGGACGATTCGGCTCCTCGTACCGTTCCTCAGGTCGGCGAGCGCAGGCGAGGGCATGCGAGGAGATGCGACCTTTTCGCGGATGTCTTGGTCGCATCCTGGTCGCATCGGCGCGAAGGTCAGCGGCGTCCGCGCTGGGTCCATCGGTGCCTCGCAG
>DASZDF010000250.1:0-2187 GCA_035942275.1 Solirubrobacteraceae bacterium
GGCTCCGCCGCCGCGCGCCGCTCCGCGCCTCAGCCGACCTTGCTGACGCCGCTCCCGTCCGGCGCGGCGGAGAACGTCCCGCCGCCGCCCTTGAGGAACGCCGACCAGCGCAGGCCGGCCGCGTCGATGAGCGCGAGGTAGTCGAACGACGACGTCTTGCGCCCGCGGGTCACGGCGCGCACGACGCGGTTGGGCGCGGACGCGTCGATCTGCGACCACGAGAACGTCGTGCCGCCCCCGCCGCCCGGCGAGCGCGACAGCACGCTCGTCTTCCCGTCCCACGTCGCCTGCGCCAGCACCGTCCCGCCGCCGCGCGCCACCTGGACGATCACGTTCCGTGCGTCGATGCGGATGAGCCGCACGCGCCCGGTCTTCGTCAGCCGCTGGAGGCGCCCCAGCGCCGGCGACAGGTTGCCGCGGCGCAGCATCGACGCGCCGCTCAGGCCGTTCGGCGGGCGCTTCGGCTTGACCTCGCGCTCCCGGCGGTCGGCGGGGCCGTCGTCCCGCTCGGCGGGGGTCGGGACCTCCGGCGACGACTCGTCGATCGTCTTCTCGACTTCGTCGATCGCGTCGATCACGGCCGGCACGACCGCGGCGCCGATCGACCCGATGAACAGCAGGACGACGAAGGCGAACGCGCAGCCGAGCCGGCTGCGGCGGCGCGGGCCGGGGATCCCGCCGGGGACCATCGTGCCGCGGGTGTGGGTGTACTGCGGGGGCCGCCCGGGCGCCGGGCGCCGCGACGGCGCGGGAGCGGTCGCCCGCTGCTGCCGGCCGGCCGCCCGGTCGGGTGGCTCGGGCGCCGCGATCTCCGCCTCCCCGGCGGGAAGAGCGTCGGTCGTCGCCCACCCCATCTCGGCGAGCGGGTCCTCGCTCTTGTCGCGCCCGAAGGGATCCGTCTCGGCCATCGTCGGGCGCGAGCATCGCACGCCGGCACCGGGCCCGGGAAGAGGCTCGGCGCAAGAAACGCGGCGCGACCGCGTTGGAGGACCCCATGACCACCCCCCGTCGAATCCTGCTCGCACTCGCCGCGACGGCCGCGCTCTCGGCCCTCGCCGCGACACCCGCCATGGCCGTCGTCGGCGGCCAGAACGCCTCCGCCGGCGAGTACCCGGCCGTGGCGCAGATCACCTTCGGCAAGGGCTTCCTCTGCACCGGGACCCTCATCGCGCCGGACACCGTCCTCACCGCCGGCCACTGCTCGTCGATCACCGGCGGCGCCGGCGTCGCGTCGCCCGCGTCGTTCCCGCCCGCGCTCATCGACGTGCGCATCGGCAACCACCAGTACGGCACCGGCGGCGAGCTCGTCCCCGCGTCCCGCGTGATCATGCAGCCCGACTACTTCCTCACGCAGGGCTACGACATCTCGCTGATCAAGCTCTCGCGCGCGTCGACGAAGACGCCGGTGAAGGTGTCCGGCTCGGCCGAGACCGCGCTGTGGAGCGCCGGCACGCTCGAGACGATCGTCGGCTGGGGCCGCACGAAGGAGGGTGGCAGCACGCCGTCGATCCTCCAGGAGGCGCAGGTCCCCGTCACGACGCACCAGTACTGCAACGACGCGTACGACGGCGACATCGACGAGCAGACGATGCTCTGCGCCGGCTACCCGCAGGGCGGCGTCGACACCTGCCAGGGCGACTCCGGCGGCCCGATGTTCGGCCGCACGTCGACCGGCGCGTGGCGCGTCGTCGGCGCGACCAGCTTCGGCGTCGGGTGCGCCCGCGAGGGCATTCCCGGCGTGTACGCGCGCGTGGGCGACAGCGTGCTGCGCGAGTGGATCCGCTCGCAGGCGCCCGCCGGCGTCGCGTAGACGACTCGAAGTCAGGACGACCGCAACGGCGCGCGCCCTCGGGCGCGCGCCGCGTCCCGGCCAACGCGGTGGCGCCGTACCGCTACGCTGCGCCTCAGTGCGCCGGCTCTCGGTCCTCCTCACGGTCGCGCTCGCCGCCCTCACGGTGGCCGTCCCCGCCGACGCCGCGAAGCGCCGCGCGCCGTTCAAGAAGCAGCTCTCGACCTTCCGCTCGTGCGCCGGCCTGACCGCGTTCGCGGAGCGGCGCGTCGACGCGTTCGGCAGCGACGTCTTCGCGCCGCGGCGCATGATCGGCATGGGCGGCCTGGCGGCGTCGCCGCCCGCGAGGCGCGGCAGCGAGGGCGCGCCGGCGCCGCAGGCCACGGCCGACGCATCGC
>DASZDF010000251.1:0-2457 GCA_035942275.1 Solirubrobacteraceae bacterium
CGCGATCCGCCGGCGGCCGCCCATCGAGGCGACCGACGCCTCGAAGTGGATGTTGTGGCTGCCGTGGGCGAGCGTGTAGAGGTTGTCGGTGCCGTTGCGGCCCAGGTAGAGCTCGTCCTGGTACTCGGCGTCGTCGCCGGAGATCATGGCCGAGCCCCAGTCGCCGACGCGCGCGTAGATGTGCGAGGCGGCGTGGACGAGGTGGGGCTGGCCGTAGGCGTCGGACTTGATCCGCGCCGCGACGAGATCGGCGTCGCCGGGGTTCGGGCCCGCCTCCACGCCGTGGATGTAGTAGTGCTGCGCGCCGACGTGGTCGGGCACGCGCTTGAGCACGTCCTCGAGAATGGCGATGACGTCCCTCGTGTACGTCGTCGGCGCCCCCTCCTTGGTCCACTGGTTCCAGGGGTCGAGGTCGAGCCCGGCCTCCGCCGTCAGCGTCGCCGCATGCTCGTCGCCCGGGTAGCTCGCGCGCAGCCGGTTCATGCGCTCCCAGAACTGGACGTCGAGCGGGCGCCGCGGCAGGTCGCCGACCGGCTCGTAGCGCGGGTCGTAGCGGTCGCTGATCGCGTCGATGTAGGCGCGCTCGCGGTCGGTCGCGAACCGGAGCAGCGCGCGCGCCGACTGCACCGCGTCGTGGGCGGCCCGCGCTCGCTTCGCGTCGGCGCCGAGGTTGATGTTGGGCCCGTACGCCCACGCGATCCCCCACCACGCCATCGCGAGCCGGTCGTCGTACTCGAGCGCCTTGCGGAACGACCAGATCGCGTCCTCGTGCGCGAAGCCGAAGAGCTGCGCGAGGCCCTGGTTGAACCACAGCTGCGCGTTCGGGTCGTTCGTGCTGACCCGCATCGAGATCGGCCCGAGGCCGGGCTGGATGTCGATCGGCTTGGCGCGCGCGAGGAAGTACTTGTCCCACTGGTTCAGCTCGGAGCCGTCCAGCGCGTGCGCCCTTTCCGACGCCGCGGCGGCCGGCGCGGCCGCGAGGAAGACGGCGAGCACACCGATGAGGGGCCAACGGACCACTTAGTGGTTGTCTATCACACCGAGCCTCTGACGGGCAATGCGGATCGCGTCGGGATTGCTGTCGATCAGGACGAACCGCCGGCCGAGCGGCCGGCACACCGCGCCGAGGGTGCCCGAGCCGGCGAAGAAGTCCAGGCACCAGCCGCCCGGGCGCGACGACGCCGCGACGATGCGCCGGACCACCCCCTCCGGCTTCTGCGTCGGGTAGCCCGTCTTCTCCCGCGACGTGGTCGGCACGATCGTGTGCCACCACACCGACGTCGGCGTCTTCCCCCGCGCCGCGCGCTCGGCCGACTTCTGCAGGCCCGGCGCCATGTACGGCTCGCGCTCGACGGCCTCGATGTCGAACCAGTACCGCTCGGGGTCGCGGACGTAGACGAGGATCGTGTCGTGCTTCGGTGGCCAGCGGCGCTTGGTCCGCCCGCCGTAGTCGTAGGCCCACACGATCTCGTTGAGGAAGCACTCGCGGCCGAAGAGCCCGTCGAGCAGCACCTTGACGTAGTGGGACTCGCGCGGGTCGACGTGGACGTAGAGCGTCCCGTGCTCGGCGAGCAGCCGCCGCGCGTGCACGAGGCGCGGGCGCAGGAAGCCCGGGTAGTCGTCGAACGCGTCGGCGTAGCGGCGCTCGCCGCGGACCTGCTCGCGCCCGGTGTTGAACGGCGGGTCGATGTAGATCAGGTCGAACGCGCGGTCCGGCAGCGTCGGCAGGACGTCGAGGTTCTCGCCCTCGAGGAGCAGGTCCTGGTCGAGAGTGCGAAACCTCTTTAGCGTTGCGTCGTTGGAGCCAGCCATGAACGTCATCCGTCGGCTCGGAACCCTCGCATGCTGCTCGGCCGCGTTCGTCGCGGCGGCCCCCGCCACCGCCGCCGAGCTGCCCGTCTCGGGCACGCTCGACCTCGAGGGGCAGGGCGACGCGCGCATCACCGGCGAGAGCTTCGGCAGCCGCGCGGGCTGGGTCGTCGAGAACGCCGGCGACTTCAACGGGGACGGCGTCGCGGACGTGCTCATCGGCGCGCCGAACCACGACCACCCGGGCGGCACCGACGCCGGCGCGGTCTACGTCGTGATGGGCCCGCGCGAGGGCCTGCCCGAGAGCCTCGGCGCCGCCGGCCCGCGGCGCCTGAAGCTCGTCGGCGCGGAGGCCGGCGACCGCCTCGGCAGCGCGGCCGCGGCCGCGGGCGACGTCAACGGCGACGGGCTGGCCGACGTGATCGTCGGCGCGCCGGTCGACGTCGACGGCGACGGGATCGGCGAGACGATCACCGGCGAGCGCCGCCGCGAGCCGCGCTCCGGCTCGGCGTACCTCATCCTCGGCCGGCGCGACGGGGCCGCGCTCGACGGCGGCACCAGCGCGCCCGGCGTGATCCGCCTGCACACGCAGACGCCCGACGACCGCGTCGGCTCCGACGTCGGCTCGGTCCCCGACATGGACGGCGA
>DASZDF010000252.1:0-5280 GCA_035942275.1 Solirubrobacteraceae bacterium
CGGCCGCCACGACGTGTCGAGCTCGAGGCAGACGCGCAGCGGGGCGCGGCGCGTGCCGGGCACGCTCGCCAGCGCGGAGGACACGAGGTCGAGCTGCGACGGGTCGTCGACCATCAGCGTGATGTTCTCGGCCGCTCCCCCGCCGCTCGCGAGCTCGCGCAGGCCCGCGCGGTCCGCGGTCGGGTACGCGACGAGCAGGTCGCGGAACCCGTGCCCGTGCAGCCACAGCGCCTCGCGCAGCGTGAACGACATGACGCCCGCGAACCCGGGCCGCCCGAGCACGTCGGCGAGGAGCGACCGGCACCGGACCGACTTGCTCGCCACGCGGATCGGCTTCCCGCCGGCGCGGCGCACGAGGTCGGCGGCGTTCGCATCGAACGCGTCGAGGTCGACGAGCGCGAACGGCGCGTCGAGGTGGGCCGTTGCGTGACGAAGTCGCTCGTAGTCGTCCACTGGGCGCGCGACCATACCGGCGATGCGATCCCTCGACGCACGCGCGAACCGCCGCTCCCTCTGGATCACGGGCCTCGCCTCGCTCGCCCTCTTCGTCCTCCTCGGCGTCATCGACGAGCAGATCAAGGACACCGGAGGGCCGGGGATAGTGTCCTTCGAGGTCGAGTTCACGTCCGAGAACGCGCGCGAGACGCTCGCAGCCTGGGGCGAGGACGGCCGCGGCGACGCGAAGCTCAGCCTCTGGCTCGACTACCTCTTCCTGATCGCGTACGCCGCGTTCTTCTCGCTCGCCGCGATCGCCGTGATCGAGGCGCTCGGCTGGCGCCGGTGGGCGTTCATCGCGACGTTCCCGCTCGCGGGCGCGATCTGCGACGCGCTCGAGAACGGCGCCCTCCTCATGACCATCGGCCAGGACGGCGACCAGCCCTGGCCGCTCGCCGCCGGCGTCTTCGCGTCGATCAAGTTCCTGCTGCTGACGCCCGCGCAGCTGTTCGTCCTCGTCGGCTTCGTGATCTGGCTCAGCCGCCGCGGTCGACGACGTTCCTGAGCGGCGCGCCCCACGCGAGCCGCCGCAGCTGCTCGCCCATCAGCCGGACGGCGGCCTCGTCCGCGCGCACCGAGTCGCCGGACACGTGCGGGCTGATGAACGTCCCCGGCGCCTTCCACAGCGGGTGGTCGGGCGGGAGCGGCTCGGGCTCGACCACGTCGAGCGCCGCGCGCAGCCGCTTGGCCTTCAGCTCGGCGAGCAGGGCATCGGTGTCGACGACCGCCCCGCGTCCCGCGTTGACGACGAGCGCGCCGTCGGGCAGCAGGCTCAACGCGCGCGCGTCGACGAGTCCCCGCGTCGCGGAGGTGAGCGGGAGCAGGACGATGAGGATCTCGGCGTGGGGGAGGAGCGCGTGGAGGTCGTCGGCCGAGCGCACGCCCTCGCGCTGCGTGCGCGCGACGAGCATCGTCGTCACGCCGAACGGCTCGAGCCGGTCCTGCACCGCGCCGCCGATCGAGCCCGCCCCGAGGATCAGCGCCGCGCGGCCCTCGACGTCCGGCAGCGCGCGCCGCGCGGACCAGTCGCGCTTGCGCTGCCACTCGCGCTCGACGAACAGCTCCTTCTCCATCGCCAGCACCGCCGCGACGACCCACTCCGCGACCGCCGCGTCGCGCGCGCCCCGCGCGTTGGCGAGCGTCACGCCCGGCGGCACGTGCGGCTCGATCCAGTCGGTCCCCGCCGACGTCACGAGGACGGTCGTCAGCCCCGAGATCTCGCGCAGGTGGCGGAGCAGGTCGTCGCGCGGGTCGACGACGACCTCCGCCTCCGCGAAGCGCCCGGCCGGCAGCAGCTCGACCTCCTCCGGCAGCTCGCCGAGCAGCTCGGGATCGATCCACTCGTGGAGGAGGACGCGCACTACGCCGCGACGGGCGAGGGCGCGGGCGCGTCCTCGAGCGACCGCAGCGCCTCCGCCGCCGCCCGCTCCCCCGAGCGGACCGCGCCGTCCATGTAGCCGTTCCAGATCGTCGCCGTCTCGGCTCCCGCCCAGTGGATCGGGCCGATCGGCCGGCGCAGCGACTCCCCGAAGGACGTCCAGCCGCCGGGCGTCATGTAGCACCCGTAGCACCCGCGGGTCCACTCCTCCTCGGCCCACGACTTCTCGATGTAGCGCTCGGGCGAGCGCGCCCGCGACCCGAACAGCCGGCTGAAGACGTCGAGGACCGCGCGGCGCCGCTCGGCCGCGGGCATCAGCCCCGCGCGTCGCGCGAAGTCGCCTTCGAGGAACCCGAGGAGCACGCCGGGCGACCCGTCGGGCGGGGAGTTGTCGTACGTCAGCCGGATCGGCCCCTCGTCGCTCGTCCCGAACCCGCTCAGCCCCTCGCGCCGCCAGAACGGCTCGTCGTACACGGCCATGCACTTCCACACCGTGCCCTGCGGCATCCGCTGGGTCAGCTGGTCGCGGTGGCCGGGGAGGATCGGGTCGTAGTCGATGCGCGAGGTCAGCGTCGGCGGAAGCGCGACGATCGCGCGCCGCGCGCGCACTTCGCCGACCGTCACCCCACCGGCGTCCCACGCCATGTGCCGCACCGGCGTCGAGAGCCGGACGCGATCGCCCAGCTCCTCGGCCATCCGCAGCGACACGCGCTGCGAGCCGCCGACGAACCGCGCCTCCTGCGCGCCGCCCTCGGTGCCGATCAGGGTGTCCCACCCGCCCGCGGAGTGGATATAGAAGAGGACGTGCAGCAGCGACACGTCCGCCGGCTCCGCCGCCCACACCGCCTCGCAGATCATCTCGTAGAACAGCCGGCCGCCGTCGGTCAGCGCCGTGCGCTTGAGCCAGGTGTGGAACGTCTTCGAGTCGAGCTCGGCGGCGTTCGGCGCCTTCCACGGCTCCTCGAGCGGGACGGTGCGCGCCAGGCGGTCGAGCCGCCGACGCACCTGCTCGTAGTCGAGGAGGATCGCCGGGTTGATCTTGGGGATCAGGCCCTCGAAGCGCCGGATCGAGCCGCGCCACTCGATGACCGACGTGCCCTTCGCGTACGTCGGGAACGTGTCGATGCCCAGCTCGCGCGCGAGCTCGGCGAGGCGGAACTGCGTCGGCCCGATCCACTGGCCGCCGACCTCCACGACCTTCCCGTCGCCGATGTCCTCGTTGAGCGTCCGCCCGCCGACGCGGTCGCGCGCCTCGAGCACGACGACGTCGTGTCCCGCCGCGACGACCGACCGGGCCGCCATCAGCCCCGCCAGCCCGGCCCCGACCACGACGACGTCGACGTCGGTCATCCGAAGAACAGGTTGAAGAGCCCGAACATCCTGGTGGGATCATGACCGACCGGGGGACCGTGGCGCATCCGCAACGCGGTGTTCACCGACTGAAAGCCCCACTGCGCGAGCACGTAGGCGACGCGCGGGTTGTCGTCGGGGACGGTAACCGTCACCGGCTGCGGCTCGCCGACCAGTGCGCGGAGCATCGCGAGCCCCTCCTCCTCGCCGACGGCCACGACCGCCGGCCCCGCGCCCCACGGCGTGTTGAGCGCGTACGCCGCGAGTGACCCGTCGCGCCGCTCGAGCGCGAGGCCGAGCAGCGCCGGAAGGCGCTCGAGCACGGGCGAGCGGTCCTCGCCGGTCGCGGCGCGGTCGAGCTCGAGGATGGCCGAGCGGTCGGCGGGGCGCAGGCGGCGGACGCGCTCGGGAACCGGCCCCGGGGGCGTCCCACGCCACGCGCGCGCCGGCGCCTCCGCGACGAACCCGCAGCGCTCGTAGACGCCGCGCCCCATGTCGGTCGCGTAGAGCAGCGACGTGCGCGCGCCGCGCTCCGCGAGCCACTCGACGGAGCGGCGCGTCAGCAGCTCGCCGATGCCGCGCCCCCGCGCGCGCGGCAGCACGCCGAGCGCGCCGATCCACCCGGTCGCGCCGAACGACGCGGTGCACGCCCCGCCGACCAGGCGCCCGCGACCGGTCGCCGCGACGAGGATCTCCCCGTCCGGCGAGTCGCGCGGGTAGCCGAGCAGCCGCGCGACGTGCGGGCCGAACCCCGCCTCGTCGAGCGTTCTCGCGACCGGCTCGCCGGGCCGTGCCGGGCGCACCTCCACCCGCGGGTCGCGGCGGCGGGCGAACGGCAGGACCGAGGAGCCGGTGGCCACGCGCGGACCCTACCCACGCCCACCCGGGGATACCATCGCTGTGATGCAGACGATGACCGACGTGTACGGCGTGCCGCAGGAGTTCCTGGACTTCAGGGACACCATCCGGCAGATCGCCACGGAGCGCATCGCACCGCGCGCCGCGGAGATCGACGCCAAGGCCGAGTACCCGTGGGACGTCCGCAAGCTGCTCGCCGAGAACGACGTCCTCGCGCTGCCGTTCGCCGAGGAGCACGGCGGCACCGGCACCGGAACGCTCATGGTGCAGATGGCGGTCGAGGAGATCGCGCGCGTGTGCGCGTCGAGCGCGCTGATCCTCATGGTGCAGGAGCTGGGCACGCTGCCGATCCAGCTCTTCGGCTCCGACGAGCTGAAGCAGCGCTTCCTCCCGCGCTGCGCGACGGGCGAGCTCTCGCCCGCGTTCGCCCTCTCCGAGCCCGAGGCCGGCTCGGACCCCGGGTCGATGCGCACGTCCGCGGTGCAGGACGGCGACGAGTGGGTGATCAACGGGACGAAGAACTGGATCACCAACGTCGGCATCGCCGACTTCTACGTCGTCTTCGCCACCACGGACCGAGCCAACCGCCGCATCACCGCGTTCCTCGTCGAGAAGGACCGTCCGGGCCTGTCGGTCGGCAAGCTCGAGCACAAGCTCGGCATCAAGGGCTCGCCCACCGGATCCCCGGTCTTCGAGGACGTCCGGGTCCCGCAGGAGAACGTCATCGGCGAGGTCGGCCGCGGGCTCGCCGTCGCGCTCGGCACGCTCGAGCGCACGCGCCTCGGGGCGGCCGCGCAGGCGGTGGGCATCGCGCAGGGGGCGACCGACTACGCGGCGCAGTACGCGCGCGAGCGGGTCACGTTCGGCAAGCCGATCAACGAGCACCAGGCGATCTCGTTCAAGCTCGCCGACATGGAGACCGGCACCGCCGCCGCCCTCGAGCTGCTCTACAAGGCGTGCGCGCTCGCCGACCGCGGCGACAAGCAGCTGGCGAAGTACTCGTCGATGGCCAAGCTCTTCGCGTCGGACAATGCCATGCGCGTGACGGTCGACGCCGTGCAGGTCCTCGGCGGCTACGGCTACGTCACCGAGTACCCCGTGGAGCGCTACATGCGCGACGCGAAGATCACCCAGATCTACGAGGGCACGAACGAGATCCAGCGGCGCGTGATCTCGAGGACGATGAGGTAGCGATGGTC
>DASZDF010000253.1:0-5263 GCA_035942275.1 Solirubrobacteraceae bacterium
CGCCGCCGCAGGCGGCGAGCGCGAGGGCCGCGACGGCGGCGAGGGCGAGGGCGCGCATGGGGGTTTCCTATCACGGCGAGGGCGGTGGCCGGGTGACGCGTCCTCAGCCCCTGCGTGCCAAGCTCCGTGGCAGTTCCGTCCGGGAAGAGGTCCATCGCCGTGTCACGCTCCGTCCGCCTGTCGCTCCTCGCCGTCCTCGTCGTTGCCCTGGGCGGCGTGATCGGCCTCGTCCTGCTCTCGGGCGGCGGCGCTCCCGGCGACCTGCGGGCGGCGGCCGCGAAGTGCGAGGACGAGAGCGCCGAGGCCGGCGCGCAGAAGGAGCAGCCGGTGCGCTCGCGCGACGGCCGCAACGGAGCGCTGTTCTCCGGGCCGGTCCTCGCCGAGCCGCCGTGCGGCGAGCGACCCGGGCTGCCTGAGTCCTTCGCCGACCTGTCGCGGGCGAACTCCCAGATGGCGGCGCGCTCGGTCGCGCCCGGCACCGAGCTGAAGCCCGGCGCGCAGCGCGCCGCGGTGCGCGCGGCAGCGGAGCTGCCGGTCACCGGCGGCGACTGGAAGCCGTACGGCCGCGCGCCGCTGGAGACCGGGCGCACCGAGTACGACGTCAGCGACGAGTCGACCCAGCTCGGGCTCGGCAACGTCGGTGGGCGCCTCAACGTCTTCGCGCACGACCCCGCCACCGGACGGCTCTTCACCACCGGCTCCGCGGTCGGCGTGTGGACCTCCACCGACGGCGGCGACAACTGGTCGTCGATCGGCGACGGGCTCCCGACGCAGAGCAACAACGGCCTGGCGTGGACGGCGGCCGGCGGCGGCACCCTCCTCGCGCTCACCGGCGACGGCGCCTTCGGCGGCAGCGCCTACACGGGCATGGGCGCGTACTGGACGACGGACCTCGGCAGGACGTGGAACCGGTCCTCGGGCATCCCCGACGGCACCGTCGCCTTCAAGCTCGCCGTGGACCCGAACAACGCGTCGACGGTCTACGCGGCGACCGGCGCCGGGCTCTTCCGCAGCACCGACGCGGGCCGCAGCTACGTCAACGTGAACCTGCCGACGGGCGAGGACGCGCCCGCCGGCTCCCCCGACTGCACGGGCAAGCTCCCGTCGGTCAAGGGCTGCTACCTCGCCAACATGGTCACCGACGTCGTCGTCCAGTACCCCGACAACGACAAGACCGACGGCACCCCGGGCGCCGTGATGGCGGCGGTCGGCTGGCGGCGCGGCACGTGGGAGAACGTCGACGGCACCCAGCAGGCGCCGGGCAACGGCATCTACCGCTCGGACACCGGCGAGCCCGGCACGTTCGAGAACGTCGAGATCGAGGCCAACAACGTGCCGCTCGCGGGCGGCGACCCGCTCAACGAGGAGCAGCTCGGGCGGATCGAGCTCGGCGTCGCGAGGGGGCCGGACCAGAACCGCGAGTACGTCTACGCGATCGTGCAGGACGCCGTGAAGTTCAACGGCGGTGCCGGCGGGCTGGACGTCAGCGAGGGCGCCGGCGCTCCCCAGCCCACGTATCTGAACGCCGTCTGGGTCTCGCGCGACTTCGGCGACGGCCTCTGGTACGAGCTCGACGGCGCGAACACGATGAGCAACGACCCGTCGCGCGAGTCGGCGCTGAGCGTCGCCTGCCAGGCGCCGATCGTCCTCTACTGCCCGGGGGTGCAGGCCTGGTACAACCTCTGGGTCGAGCCGGATCCCACGCGCGCCGACGCCAACGGCGTGCCCACGCGGCTCGCGTTCGGCCTCGAGGAGGTCTGGGCCGACGACCAGGCGATCGACAACCCGCTCGACGGCTCGACGTCGATGCACGCGAAGGTCGTCGGGCGCTACTACGCGGGCAACGCGTGCGGGATCCTGCTCATCCTCAACGAGCTGCCGGCGTGCCCGACGCAGCCCGCGGGCGTGCCCGACTACACGACGCACCCTGACCAGCACGGCGCGCTCTGGCTGCCGGACGGCAACGGCGGCGTGACGCTGCTCGCCGCGAACGACGGCGGCGTCTACAAGCAGCACCGCGAGCCGGGCGAGGACCTCTCGAACTTCGACTGGACCCACGGCTCCAACGGCGGCATGAACACGCTCCAGCCCTACCACCTCGCGGTGTCGGAGAACGGCACGGTCTACATGGGCCTGCAGGACAACGGCGAGGCGAAGATCGACCCGGACGGGCGGACGTACACCGTGTTCGGCGGCGACGGCTTCTTCAGCGCGGTCGAGCCCAAGAACCCCGACGTCGCCTACGAGGAGTACACGAACGGCGTGATGTCGGTCACGAAGGACGGCGGCAAGAACTGGACGACCATCACTCCGACCGGGCTCACCGCGGCGCTGTTCTCGACGGCGTTCGAGATGGACGCCAACGACCCGAAGCACCTCGTGACCGCGGGGCGCGACGTCCGCGAGACGACGGCCGGGCCGGACACGACGAGCGCCACGTGGTCGAAGCCGTTCAACCTCGGCACGCGCGAGAAGCCGGGCGACGCTGCCGCCACGGCTTCCTCGAGCGACCCCAACAACCAGTCCTCGGCGATCGACACCAAGTCGTTCCGCGCGCCCGGCAACGCTCCGACCGGGCCGAAGACGCCCGACATCAACTACACCGGCGGCGCCACGACGGCGCCGAACCCGGCGTCCCCCGACGTGTTCGTGCCCGGGACGTACGAGGACCGCGAGATCACGCTCGCGCCCGACGCCGGCAACCTCTCGATGCGGGTCTTCGTGTCCTGGGCGAACAAGGACAACGACTGGGACCTCTTCCTCTACCGGCGCAACGCCGACGGCTCACTCGAGGAGGTCGACCACTCCACGTCAAGCAGCCTGTCGGTCCCCGGCAACACGCCCACCGGGACCGAGCAGGTCGTCCTCCCCAACCCGCCCGCGGGTGAGTACGTGGTGCGGGTCGCCAACTACACCGCGACCGGCACGTACGACGCGTCGATCACGTTCGAGCAGCGCACGTCCGCGGACGAGACGATCACCGCGACGTACGTCGGCTACTGCGGGTTCTGCGACACGATCACGCAGGGGACGCCGTTCAAGAGCGGCATCGCGACGAACGTCGGCGGGAGCGCGCGCGGCAAGGCCAACTCGTCCGACGGCTGGCACATCGCCGCCGCACGCGGCCTGCCCGAGCGGCTCATAACGTCGGTGCGGATGGACCCGACGGACATCCGGACGATCTACGTGACGCTCGGCGGCTACAACCGGCGGTGGGTGGCGCCGGGCGCGGTGTCCGAGGACACGAGCCTCGCCGGCAAGGGCCACATGTTCAAGTCGACCGACGCCGGCGAGACGTTCACCGACATCTCGGGCGACCTGCCGGACGTGCCGGCGAACTGGTCGGCACTGCGGGACAACCAGCTCATCGTCGCCACCGACATCGGCGTGTTCGTGAGCTGCGACTCGGCGGGCGGAGCGTACTCGCGGCTCGGCCGCGGCCTCCCGACCTCGCCGGCGATGTCGATGCAGTTCCGTCCCGGGCATCCGGACGAGCTGTTCGTCGCGAACTTCGGGCGCGCGGCGTGGACGTACAAGTTCTCCGGGCCCGCGAAGCGTTGCGGGACCGGCGGCGCGCCGCCCGCGGCGCCCACGCCGCCCGGCACCGCGCCCGTTCCGCCGTCGTGCTCGGTGCTGCGCGGCTTCGACCGCGTGCGGGTGCGCAACACGCGCCGCGGCGTGCGCTTCCAGGTGTCGCGCAAGATCAACGCGCCGTTCACGATCGACGTATTCCGCGAGTCGCGCGGACGGCGGGTCGTGACCGAGAAGCGCGTCGCGCACTTCCCGCGGCGCCAGCGCGGCCTTCTGTGGCGGGCCTCCCGGCGGATGCGCAACGGGTTCTACTTCGCCCGCTTCATCATGCGATCGGGCGGGGCGAGCGACGCGCGCCGGATCGCGTTGCGCAAGCGGGGCCGGAAGTTCCGTGTGCGGCCCGGCTTCCACACCGGCCGGCGCTGCAAGCTCATCCGCTTGGCGCGGCTCACGCGGCCGGTCTTCGGCGGCACGAACCGCAAGCCGCTCCGGGTGTCGGCGCGGCTGAACACGCCGGGGTCGCTCACGTTCACGATCCGGCGCGGGAAGAAGGTCGTGGCGCGGAAGCGGTTCGCTGCGGCGGGGACGCGGGTGAGGCGATTCACCGTCCGCGACCGGCGCGCGTTCCGTCGCGGCGACTACAAGGCGACGGTCGTGGCGCGGGCCGGAGGCGTAGCCGAGCGCGTGACGCTCACCGGCCGGCGGCTGTAGGACGTCGCGCTGAAGCAGTGGGACGGGCGGGGTGGCGCGTCAGTCCTCGTCGATCCACTCCTGCGGCGGCCGGCCGCGGCGGGTGAACGACCACTCGTACCAGGCCACGAGTGCGTCGCCGAGGTACGCGCAGCGAAGTACGTTCGGCGTCACGCCGATGTAGTCGCGTTCGATGTGCTCGAGGTACGTGCCGACGCCGGCCGCAGCCTCGTCGGCGTCAGGGATGTCTCTGAGTCGGTGTGCCACTCCGGCGGCGTACTGGTCGTACTCGTCCCACGCCTCAGGCACGTCAGAGGCGCCGACCGGATCCCATGCCGTCATCAAGATGCACCGCAGCTCGCGGGCACCGTGTTGCTCCCACCACCGGCGCCACGCGTCAGGCGCACCGCCCAGGCGTCGTTCGTTTGCATTCGTCTCCTCGACGAGCGGCCGGATCATCCGCCGCGCGCGCCAGCGCCACAGCCACACGACAGCATCATCGCAAGCGTCATCCTCCGGTTGATGGAGTTCGAGGAAGTTCGTCGGCACGTTCCATACGCCGGATGGACCGTGGGTCTTCACGCTCGAGAGCAGCGAGCCGCCCGGGCGGGTCTAGCAGCGCATGTACGAGCCGTACTGAGAAGGGCAGCCGCCGGCCGGACGAACGACAAAACCCCGCCGCAGCAGGGTTCGGACGAGTGGGCGATCCAGGACTCGAACCTGGGACCTCTTCCTTATCAGAGAAGCGCTCTAACCGGCTGAGCTAATCGCCCTCAGGGGTCGGCAGTGTAGCGCCGGGGCCGTGGCTCAGACGGCCCGCCAGCGCAGCTGCCTCCTCCATCGTCGACAGCTCCAGCTCAACTCTGTAGCCGGTGCCCGCAGGGCGGACGCGGACCTCCTTGCCGAAGGCTCCTCCGAGGGTCTCTGCGATCGAGGCGACGGCCGCCTCCTGGTCGGGATGCAGCGGCGCTCGGCCCCGGCGGGCGGCGGTGCGGCCGGGGGTCGCGGCGGCGCCGTTGGCCTCCCGCGCGCGGGCCTCGAG
>DASZDF010000254.1:0-2079 GCA_035942275.1 Solirubrobacteraceae bacterium
CTGCCCATGATCGCCATGCCGATGCCGGCGTCGCCCCAGAAGAGCTCCTCGTTGACGATCGGCAGCGTGAGGCCGGTCGGGTCGGCGAAGAACTGCGCGAGCGCCTCGAACCCGTAGAGGCCGATCTTCTGGGCCTCCTGGAGGATGGGCCAGGGGGTCTCCTCGCGCTCGTCCCATTCGGCGGCGGCCGGGCGCATGACGCCCTCCGCGAAGCCGCGGACCCAGTCGCGGATGTCCTTCTGGTCCTGGGTGAGCTCGAGCGAGAACGGGGTCTCGTCGGTCTGCGGGGTCAGGTCGACGTCGTCGACGGAAGTGATCTCGGTAGCCATGACGCCGCTGAACGTTACATCATGTGGCGTCACGTCGTTTCGCGTAATGTGTGCGTCGTGACACTCGACACGGCGACCGCGGACCTCACGATCGACGAGTTGGCGCGCGAGAGCGGCATGACCGTGCGCAACATCCGCTCGCACGCGTCGCGGGGGCTGCTCCAGCCGCCGGTGGTCCGGGCGCGGACGGGCTACTACGGGCCGGAGCACGTGACGCGGCTGAAGCTCATCCAGGAGCTCCAGGCCAACGGCTACAACCTCGCGGCGATCAAGCACCTCCTCGGGCGGGGGGACGGGGCGGCCGAGCAGGTCCTCGGGTTCGCGCGCTCGCTGCTCGCGCCGTTCGAGAGCGAGCGGCCCGAGGTCGTCGACGCGGTCGAGCTGGCCGCGAAGTGGGGGGCGGCGGAGGTCGATCCGAAGCTCGTCGGGCGGGCGGAGCGGCTCGGTCTGGTCGCGCCGCTGGGCGACGGGCGCTACGAGATCCTGTCGCCGACGGTGCTGCGGGCGGGGGAGGTCGTGCGCGAGTTCGGCGTCCCGCCCGAGAAGGCGCTCGACATCGTCGAGCGCGTCGTGCGCGCCGCCGACGGCGTCACGAAGGAGTTCGTCGGGCTCTTCATGGAGCAGGTGTGGAAGCCCTACGCGGCCGCCGACGGCGAGCGCGACCTGCTCAAGGTGCAGGAGGCGGTCGAGCGGCTGCGCCCGCTCGCGACCGACACGCTCGTGGCGGTGTTCCACCTGCGGATGACGCAGGCGGTGGAGCAGGCGTTCGGGCGCGAGCTCGAGAAGCGCGCGAAGGACTAGTCCGCGGCCGCCGCCGCTTCCCGCGCGGCCGCCTCCTCCGGCGGGACCACCGCGGGCAGGCCGTCGATGCTCTGCGCGTTCCTCGACGCCTGGCGCGCGACGAGCGCCTCCGAGCCCTCCGTCCGCAGCCGCTTCTTCTTCGAGAGGTCGAAGTGGGGGCGCTGCCCCTCGTACGCCATGAGCGGCACGCCGTAGCCGCACGAGTCCGAGATGCGCGCGACGTCGACGAGGACGATCGAGCGCTGCGCCTCGCGGACCTCGGTCAGCTCGTCGAACGCGCACTCCTCGAGCAGCGCCTCGTAGCGCGGGTCGCCGACGAACACGACCTCGCCCGTCCCGTGGAACCGCACGATCCGCGGCGGGCCCTCGAAGGCGCAGAGCATCACGACGATCCGCCCGTTCTCGCGCAGGTGCGCGACCGTCTCGGCGCCGCTGCCGGAGTAGTCGAGGTAGGCGACCCGGTGCGGGCCGAGGATGCGCAGCGTCCCGATCGGCCCCTTCGGCGAGACGTTGACGTGCCCGTCGCCGCTCAGCGGGGCGGTGCCGACGAAGAACATCCGCTGGCGCGCGACGAACGCGCGGAGGTGATCGTCGATCTCGTCGAACTGCTTCGCCACGCAGGACAGGCTACGTCGCCGTGATCGCGCGCGCCCGGATCGCCGCCTCGACGCGGCCCAGCACGCGCTCGACCTCCGCGGCGGTCTCGTCGGGCAGGCCGCCGCGCAGTGCGGCGTTCGCGGCGTCGCCGACGGTCGCCCGCTCCTCGCGCAGCTCGGCCAGCCGCTCGTCGAGGTCGCGGCGCCCGCGCCAGGCCTCGAGCTCGGCGAGCGCGGCCTCCAGCGCGACCCGCAGCTGCAGCGCCGCCTCCCGCACCCGGCCGGCGTCGAGGTCGGTCCTGGCCCGCAGCGCGAGATCCTCGCACGCGAGCGCGGCGTCGCGGCCGCCGAGC
>DASZDF010000255.1:0-1586 GCA_035942275.1 Solirubrobacteraceae bacterium
CATCCCGGCCGGCCAGGGCCGCCGCTACTCGTGGGGCTACCCGGCAGTGCCGGAGCAGTCCGAGCACGAGAAGCTCTTCCGCCTCCTCGACGCCGGCACGATCGGCCTGCGTCTCAGCGGCGGCTACGCCGTCGAGCCCGAGCAGTCGACGGTCGCGATCGTCACCCACCACCCGCAGGCCGAATACTTCGGCATGAAGTCCGGCCGCATCCGCGACGTCGCGCCGCCCGACGACCTCATCAAGGGCTCGGACCGCGACCCGACACTGCGCGCCGCCGCGCTCGCCGGCGCTGACTGAGCACGCACAACCCCACACTCAGCGCGCCCGCCGCCGGGGTGTGTCGGCTTCGTCCCGTATAGGACGTACAACCCGCCACTCGATCCGGGCCGGGCCGCGAGTGGCGACTTATGGGGGCGAAGCGGACGCCGCGGCTAGGCCGCGAAGTCCTCGGCGCTCGCCATCCGCGCGAACCGGCGGACGGAGTCGCGGGCCTCGCGCAGGCGGCCGTCGATCTCGTCGTGGGCGTAGCCGGCCGCTCTCGCGTCGGCGATCTTCTGTCTCAGGTCGCGGACCGCGTCCTCGTGGATGGCGCGGAAGCGCTCGACGCGCTCGGCGGTGATCTGCAGCTCTTCCAGCATGTCGTCCATCGCAAGTGGCGATACCCGAACCGCGGGGCGGTAGACACGTCTGTGCGAAATCTCCCAGCGGCGGGAGTCAGCGCGCGGGCGCCGGGGCCTCTTCGGGCTCCGGCAGCGTGACCGGCGCGGCGTGCATCGCCCGCAGCCGGACGTCCCGCCACGACAGGCCCTCGCGCACGAGCGCGGGCGCCCCCATGAGCACCGCCGTGGCGATCTCCACCGCCTGGAGGACGATCCCGTACGCCAGCGCGTCCGCGTTGCCGACGCCGTAGGCGCCGAGGACGGCCACGCAGGCGGCCTGGAAGACGCCGAGGTTCGAGGGCACCGCGGGCAGGACCGCGGTGACGTTGACGGCGAAGAGCACCGCGGCGGCCGCGCCGATGCCCGCCTGCTCGTCGAGCCCGAACGCGACGAGCAGCACGTAGCAGGCCAGCCACTGCAGGCCCCACGCCCCGAGCTGCGCCGCGGCGGCCGTCGCGCCCAGCTTGGGGCGGCGGAAGACGAGCAGGCCCTGGCGGACCTTCGTCAGCGCGCGCCGCGCGGCCGCCGGGCCCCCCGCGCGCAGCACCGCGGGCGCCACGAGGACACACAGCAACACGATCACCGGCGCGATCGTCACCCCGACGAGCGCCCGGTTGTTCGTGAAGAGGTCGACCGTCGAGAGCATCGTCACGCCGAGCACGATCAGCGCGACGATGTTCAGCAGCGTCTGCGAGACGAGCGTGCCGAGGACCACCGGGAGCCGCTCCCGCGCGCGGCCGAGGCGCCGCGCGACGATCAGGGCACGGGCGGGCTCGCCGAGGCGGGCCGGCAGCGTCGCCGACATCAGCACGCCGATCATCGTGCCCTGGAGCGCATCGGAGCGCTTGATCCGCGCCCGCGGCAGCGCGGCGCGCAGGATGGCGTGCCACGCCTGGGCACGCAGCACCATCGACGCGCACATGATC
>DASZDF010000256.1:0-5448 GCA_035942275.1 Solirubrobacteraceae bacterium
GGCTTGGGGGGGCGACGGGAGCGGTGCTCGCGGCGGCACGGGGACGGACGTGGCTCGCGGCGGCGGGCGGCCTGCTGACCGCCCTGGCGAGCCCGGTGGCGGCGATGTTCGCGGGGCTCGCCGCGGTCGCGCTCGCCGCGACGCGGGGCGGAGCGGGCCGCGCCGCTCCGCTTGCGCTCGCGGTCGCCGTCGCGCTTCCCGTCGCGTTCCTCGTCCTCGCCTTCCCCGAGGGCGGGACGTTCCCGTTCGTCCCGAGCGCGTTCTGGCCGACGTTCGCCGCGGGCGTGATCGTCGCGGTCGCCGCTCCGCGGGAGTGGCGGGCGGTGCGGATCGGGGCGGCGCTGTACGCGCTGCTCGCGGTCGCGTCGTTCGTGCTCCCCACGCCGGTCGGCGGGAACGCCTCGCGCCTCGGGACGCTCTTCGCCGCGCCGATCGCCGCCCTCGCGCTGTGGCCGGGGCGCAAGGCCGTCCTCGCGGTGCTCGCGCTGCCGATCGCCTACTGGGCGCTCCAGCCCGCGGTCCGCGACTGGCTGCGCGCGCACGACGACCCGTCGACCGAGGCCGCGTTCCACGCGCCGGTCGCCGAGTTCCTCGAGGGGGTGCAGCCCGCGCGCGTCGAGATCCCGTTCACGCAGAGCCACGGCGAGGCGTTCCACCTCGCGCGGCGGGTCCCCATCGCGCGCGGGTGGGAGCGCCAGGTCGACCGCGAGCGCAACGCGGTCTTCTACCACGGCCGGCTCACGCCGGAGCGCTACTCGCTGTGGTTGCGCACCAACGCCGTCGCCTACGTCGCGGTGCCGCTCCGGCTGCCCATGGACGCCTCGGCGGAGGAGGAGAAGACGCTCGCGCTGTCGCATCCGCGGCAGCTCCGCGAGGTCCACCGGACCGAGGACTGGCGCGTCTTCGCGACGAACGACTCGCAGCCGCTCGCCGACGGCGCGGCGACGCTCACGGAGATGAAGGCGGAGGGCTTCGTCCTTAACACACCGCAACCCGGCACGAGCACGATCCGCGTCCGCTTCACGCCATACTGGACGCTCTTGGAAGGCGACGGCTGCGTCGAGCCGGCGCCCGGGGGCTGGACGCGCGTGCGGATCCGCAGAGCGGGCCGCGTCGAGGTCGGGACGCGCTTCGCGATCGGCCGCATCCGCGCGGAATCACCGCGATGCACGACATGAACGCCTCGCACACGACATCGCACGAGGAGGGGCGCCCGGAGCGGCGCCGCTTCGCGGCGGCGGCGTGGGGCGGCGTCTGGGCGGCGCCGGCGGCGCTCGCCGCGCTGCTCGCGGGCCTCTGGCTGCTCTTCGCGCCGCCCACGCCGGACCTCGCCGCGCAGGTCTACCGGACCGGGCTGTTCGAGCAGCACGGGTTCACGCTCTTCAACGCGCAGTGGTACGCGGGCCACCACACGCCCGGCTACAGCCTCGTCTTCCCCCCGCTGGCCGCGCTCATCGGGCCGCGGGTGCTCGGGGCCATCGCGGCAGTGGTCAGCGCGATCCTCTTCGCGCACCTCGCCCACGACCACTTCGGCCGACGCGCCCGGATCGGCTCGCTGTGGTTCGCGGCCGCCACCGCCACGGACCTCTTCATCGGCCGGCTGACCTTCGGCCTCGGCGTGGCCTTCGCGCTCGCGACGCTCCTCGCCCTGTACCGCGGCCACACGAGGGCCGCGACCGCCCTCGCCGTCGCCACCACCGCCGCCAGCCCCGTCGCCGGGCTCTTCCTCGCGATGGCGGGCGTCGCCGACGCGGTCGCGCGGCGCAGGCGCGCCGGCCTCGCGATCGCCGCCGGCGCCTTCCTCCCCGCGCTCGCGCTCGCCGTCGCGTTCCCGGAGGGCGGCAGCCAGCCGTTCGGCTTCTGGGCCTTCACGTGCGTCGTCGGCGCCGCGGCGGTCGTCTTCCTCCTGCTGCCGGCCACGGAGCGCACGCTGCGCACCGGCGCGCTCCTCTACGGCGCGGCGACCGTCGCGGCGTTCGCGATCGCCACGCCGATGGGCAGCAACGCCACGCGCCTCGCCGCGATGTTCGCCGGCCCGATCCTCGTCTGCGCGCTCGTCGGCCGCATCAACCCGCGGATCCTCGTCGCCGCCGCGGTCCCGCTGCTCGTCTATCAGTGGTACGGCCCGATCCGCGAGACCGGCAAGGGCGCGAACGACCCGTCCTCCGAGCTCGCCTTCTACAAGCCGCTGCTCGACTTCCTCGAGGGCCGCGCCGACGCCTCCACGCGGGTGGAGATCCCGTTCACCCGCATGCACTGGGAGTCCGTCCACGTCGCGCGCCGCTACCCGCTCGCGCGCGGCTGGGAGGCGCAGCTCGACGTCAAGTACAACCCGCTCTTCCGCCAGGGCCGCCGCCTGACCTCCGAGCGCTACCAGCACTGGCTGCTCTCCAACGGCGTGCGCTACGTGGCGCTCCCCGACGTCCCGCTCGACCCCGCCGCCCGCAACGAGGCCCGGCTCATCCGTCGCGGCCTCCCGTTCCTGCGGCCCGTCTACGAGGACCGCCACTGGCGCGTCTTCGCGGTGCGCGACGCCCGCGGCCTGACCCGCACCGGCAGCGGCGCGAGCGTCCGCCGGATCGGCCCCACCTCGTTCACGCTCGAGGCGCGCCGGCGCGGCCCCGTCCTCGTGCGCGTCCGCTGGACGCCGTACTGGCGGATCACCGCCGGCGCGGGGTGCGTCGAGCAGGCCGCCGACGACTGGACGCTCGTGCGCGCGCACGAGCCAGGGAGGATCCGCGTCGCGGCGAAGTTCGACCCGGTGCGCATCGTCGACCACGGCCCCGCTTGCAGTGAAGGCCTCCCCCACCGTTAGGATCGGAGGCGCCATGGCCCGTCTCCGCTCCCTCGCCAGGCTGCTTCCGCACGGCCCGTTCGACGTGGTCCGTCAGTTCGCGCTGTTCTTCGCCGCGTACTACGGCTACAGCCTCGTGCGCGGGTTCGCCGACGAGCCGGGCGTCGCGGCCGCCGCCTTCGACAACGCGCGCGGGATCATCTCGCTCGAGCAGACGCTCGGCTTCTTCATCGAGCCGAGCATCCAGGCGTGGAGCAGCGGGTCGGGCGTCCTCATCGACGGCGCGTCGTGGATCTACCTCAACGCCCAGACGACGATGACGGTCGGCGCGCTGGTGTGGATCTACCTCTTCCGCAACTCGAGCTTCTACTTCGTGCGGAACATGATGATGACCGCGATGATCATCGCCCTGATCGGCTACGTCCTGTACCCGACGGCGCCGCCGCGGTTCTTCCCCGAGTGGGGCTTCCTCGACAGCGTCAGCGAGTTCACCGGCGTCGAGCCCACGAGCGACGGCGTCAACGCGATGTTCAACCCGTACGCCGCGGTCCCGTCGATGCACGTCGCGTTCGCGCTCATGATCGGGTGGTCGCTGTCGCAGCTCGTGCGCACGCGGGTTGCCCGCGGGTTCTGGTGGGCATATCCCGTGATCGTGACCTACGTCATCGTCGCGACCGGCAACCACTTCCTCATGGACGCGGTGCTCGGCGCCGCCACCGCCGGCCTCTCCGCCCTCACCGCACGCGAGCTGGCGCGCACGCGCCCCGCGGTCTGGCGCTTCGGGCCGGCCGTCGCCTCCTCGTAATGAGCGCGCTCGCCGAGCGCAGGGAGCGGGCTCGCAACCTGCTCATCGAGTCGCGCCTGACGCCGAACGCGATCTCGCTCACCGGCCTCGCGCTGAACCTCGTCGCGGCGGTGCTCGTCTACGAGGACCACTTCTTCCTCGGCGGCATCGCGTTCATCGTCGGCTCGGTGATGGACACGCTCGACGGCCGCTACTCGCGGATGTCGGGCAAGGGGACGCAGTTCGGCGCGTTCCTGGACTCGACGCTCGACCGCGTCTCGGAGGGCATCGTGCTCGCGGCGGTGGCCGCGCAGTTCGCCGAGGCCGGGGACGAGTTCGCGGTCGCCGCGACGGTCATCGCCGTGTTGGCTTCCGTCATGGTGTCGTACACCCGCGCTCGCGCGGAGGCTCTCGGGGTAACAGGGGACGTAGGGATCGCTCCCCGCGCGGTCAGGGTCGTGATCCTGTCGATCGGGTTGCTCTTCGCCAAAGGTGCTTCACTTGGTGACTTCGAGCTGCTCGAGCCGGCCGTCTATGTCCTGGCCGTGCTGAGCATCGTGACCGTCTTCCAGCGCATCTTCCACGTGCGCGCGGCCCTCAAGGGGACGTAACCCCCGAGCGCCGTCGGGGTTTGTCGCCCCGAGCTTGTTGACCAGGAGGCAAGAAGAAACGTGAGCACCACCAACGGCGCGTCCACGAACGGCGCCGGCCGCCAGCAGGAGAAGGTCCGCGTCGCGATCATCGGCGTCGGCAACTGCGCGTCCGCGTTCGTCCAGGGCGTCCACCACTACAAGGACGCCGATCCCGGCCAGCCCGTCCCCGGGCTGATGCACGTGGACCTCGGCGGCTACCACGTCCGCGACATCGAGTTCACGGCCGCGTTCGACATCGACGCCGACAAGGTGGGCAAGGACCTCGGCGAGGCGATCTGGTCCGGCCAGAACAACACGATGCGCTTCACCGACAAGGTGCCCGAGAAGCTCGGCGTCACGGTGCATCGCGGGATGACCCACGACGGGCTCGGCAAGTACCTCAAGCAGCGGATCACCAAGGCCCCGGGCGAGACCGCCGACATCGTCGACATCCTCAAGGCGACGAAGACCGACGTCGTCGTCTCCTACCTCCCCGTCGGCTCCGAGCAGGCGACCAAGTGGTACGTCGAGCAGGTGCTCGAGGCGGGCTGCGGGTTCGTCAACTGCATCCCGGTCTTCATCGCGAGCGAGAAGTACTGGAACGACCGGTTCGCCAAGAAGAAGCTCCCGATCGTCGGCGACGACATCAAGTCCCAGGTCGGCGCGACGATCGTGCACCGCACGCTCGCGCGGCTGTTCCACGAGCGCGGCGTGAAGATGCTCCGCACGTCGCAGCTCAACGTCGGCGGCAACATGGACTTCTTCAACATGCTCGAGCGCGAGCGGCTCGAGTCCAAGAAGATCTCGAAGACCCAGGCGGTCACGTCGATCATGGGCCACAAGCTGCCCGACGACGACGTCTACATCGGGCCGTCGGACTACGTGCCGTGGCTCACCGACCGCAAGTGGGCGCACATCCGCGTCGAGGGCCAGGCCTTCGGCGACGTGCCGCTCAACGTCGAGATGAAGCTCGAGGTCTGGGACTCCCCGAACTCGGCGGGCATCGTCATCGACGCCGTGCGCTGCTGCAAGCTGGCGCTCAACCACGGCGTCGCCGGCCAGCTCGACGGCCCCAGCTCGTACCTCATGAAGTCGCCGATGAACCAGCGCCCCGACGACGAGGCGCACGCGGCGACGGAGGAGTTCATCGCGACGTACGCGCGCAAGCCCGGGACCGAGCCGCAGGGCGCCTCCGCGAAGAGCGCGACGAAGAAGAAGGCCGCGACGGGCCCGTCCTC